>JAFAIW010000053.1 GCA_019236495.1 Vulcanimicrobiota bacterium
AGCATCGGATCGGCCGCGGAGATCGGCGAATCGGAGTGACCGGCAACGCGAATGCCCGAATCGATCGCGGTGCGATACGCGTGCATGTATTGCAGTCGCTGCGGGCCGTACGAGGCCAGCGCTTCGCCATGCTCCCACATATAGGAATGAAAAACTAACACGACGTTCGCAGACTTCGCACGTGCGAGCATCTCGGGATTCATCACGCTGGCGTGTTCGATCCGATGCCGCGCGTCGGGGCGCGGATTTGCGGCCTGCGCGCGCTCCAGCGCGGTCAACACCATATCGATTTCGCGATCGCCGTTCGAATGCGTCGCGATGCGCCAGTCGGCATCGTGCATCATTCGGAAGTCGGCGTCGAGCTGCGCTTGCGAGCGCGCTGGTGGAATGCCGAAGTAGCCGGGGCGATCGGAGTATGCCTCGCTCAGCCAGCACGTCCGGCCGCTGAGCGACTCTCCCTGAAATGTCTTAATTGCCGTGAGCCGGAGTCGCTCGTCGCCCATCCCTTGGCGCGCTCCGGCCTGCACGAACTGCGCGTACGACGACTGCTGGCACATGAACGCGACGCGAACGGGATTGCCGGCGTCGCGCACCGCTTTGATCTGCGCCAGAAAATCGGGGCTTCCGCCCGCAATGCCGGCGCTCGTCAGACCCTTCGCGGCATACGCGTTGAAGCAGTTCAGCAGACCTTTGACGCGCTCGGCCGGCGGGATCTCGACTTGATGCGCGGGGCCGACGGCGTTCGCGATCGCCGCGCGCGCGCTCTCGCGCACGACGCCGTTCGGACTGCCGTCGGAATCGCGATCGAACGCGCCCCCGGGCGGGTCGGGCGTTTGCGGCCCGATCCCCGATGCTTCGAGAACGTAGGTGTTCACGACGGTGATGTGACCGGACGTGTGCGTGATGCTGATCGGATGTTGCGTCGACGCTTTGTCGAGGTCGTGGCGCGTCGGATGCCGGCCCAGCGCGACGTCGTCGTAACCGTAACCGCTCACGAGCTTGCCCGGCGGCGTCACCGCCGCCTTTGCGCGCAGAATTGCGACGAGCGCGTCCATGTTCGGCGCAACGTCGGGGCCAAGCCACGGCGTGTAATACAGCGAGTCGCGGGCGAAGATCGTGCGCGGGTGCAGATGCACGTCGTTGAAGCCCGGCACGACCGTCTTTCCGCCGGCATCCACGACCTTGGTGGAGCGGCCGCGTAGCGCCGAAATTTCTCCCGTCGAGCCGACTGCGACGAAACGTCCGTCGCGAACCGCAAACGCTTGCGCGCTCGGCCGATCGGCGTCGACCGTGATGACGTTTGCGTTGAGCACCACGAGATCTGGTGAGCCTGACGGCGCGCCGCCAAGAGCGCCGAGTGACGTCGAGGCCGGCAGCAGACCCGTCAGGAGCGAGACGAAGTCACCCCGGCGCATGGCCAATGCTTCGGGATCCCGCGCCCCTTCCTTGCCGAGCGGGGTCTGGAATGCCGCCGTTCAAAGAACCGGGATTATGTCCACTCGATGGAAGCGCATTCTGCTGCTCGGCACGTCTGCATTGGGACTGACGCTTTTTTCCTTCTCACCTGCGCGCGCGGAGTGCGGCGCACGCCCGGGATCGATCCTCTTCGTTACTGATCGCGAACCGCTCGCCGACGATCAGCTGTTCAGCGGCGAATGGGGCACCGATACAAAGCACGACCCCATCATCACGACGGGCGTCGTCTCGGCGCCGGTCAACAAAGCCAACGAATCGCGGTGCTCGTCGCAACAAGCGTTCATGAAGGCGGTTCGATCGCAGTTCGATCCGAAGCGCCCGCGCCAAGCGCTCATCTACGTTCACGGCTACTACACCACGTTCGTGACCGCCGTCGAAACGGCGATGGCGCTGCAAAAAGGTCTGCGATTTCCAGGCCCGGTGATCGTGTATTCGTGGCCCGCGCGCAAGACCAGCGTCTTAGCCTATAAAACGGACGAAGCCAATGCGCGATGGTCGATGCCCCACTTTACCGCATTTGTCGGCGCGCTCAACAAAGCGTTTCCCGGCATGCCCGTTTCGTTCGCGGGGTACAGTTTGGGCTCGCGCTTCGTCACAGAGGGAATCGCCTTCACCCGTCGCGCGGGCTGCAAGAGCTGCTTCGGGCGCGCCGTCTTCTTCGCACCCGACGTCTTCACCGCAGACATGCGCAGCGCGTTGACGTCATCCAACCTCTGCTCCGGTAAGCCGCTGACGGCACCGGCCGCCTCCGCACCGGTACTGCTCTACGTTTCAAACAACGACAAAGCGCTGCGGCAGTCGGAGAAGATTCACGGGAATCAGCGCGCGGGACAAGCCGGCGGCGACCTCATCTTGTGCAGTGGCGTCGACACGGTCGACGTCAGTTACCTCAACGGCGGCGGCAATAGCGGACACGGCTACCTCCTCGACCCTCCGGTGCTCAAAGACGCCGCCTCCGCGTTTGCCGGTGTCCCACCGACGCGCCGTGCTCTCAAGCAAGTCTCTCGCACCGGCGGCGTTTACTACGAAATGCTGCCCTCGCCGTAAGGCATGCCTACAGCCGCTGCGGCGGTGGACGCAATCCGATTTGCGCGTGCTGCGTCAAATGGCGGAGCACGGCCGCGCGCGCGTCTTCGACGCTTGCATCGGGCGCAGGGTGCATCCGATAGCACGTTTCGTATTCCGTGCGATAGCTTCGCGGAGCGCGCATCGGCCGGCGCCCGTCGAGTAGCCGGAAAGACATTCCGGTGACGCGGTTGACGTGCACCGCATCCTCTTGCGCGAGCATGCGCAACAGCACCTCGTAGATCGCCAGCATGTCGAGCTCGCGATGCAGGCCGGCTCGCTTGAGCGGTTCGCAACGAAACAGCACCCGAAAGTACGTTTCGGAAAACTCATCCACCGCCGCAAGGGCGCGGTACCGAAGCGGAAACTGCTCCATGACGGAGTAGCCGAATATCGTCGCCGGTCCCGGCGCATCCATCGTGTAGCCGAGGACTCCTCCCGCGTACGCGACACCGGCGCCTGACGTTTCCAGCGCGTCGACAAGCGACGCGAGATGGTCGGCAAATAATGCATCACCGTCGTCAAGGAAGAGAACGTAGCTGCCATTTGCCGCAGCCAGCGCCTCGCGCACCTCGCGCGCCGTGCCGGCAACCATCACTTCGTACGACGCATGCGTTTGCGCCTCCACCGATCGCCGCGTGGCGTCGCACACGCTGCCGTCTTGCGAGCGAACGATGAGCGTCACCAGCGCGTCGCGTTTGCATTCTTGCGATACCGCAAGATGCTGCGCCGATGAGGGCTGGTAGACGGGCGGCGGCATGGCGAGCGCCTGCGTAATTGCTGCAAACGCGCTTGCGACGCTCCACGAGCGGTACGAGCATACTGGACTGATCCACTCTTGCGCACCGCTGGTAAACGTTGCACAGAGCGGAATATTCCAAGGAACGAGCGCGATTGCGGCCGACGGATCCGATAACGAAGCCACCACGCACGCCGCGGCGCGCCCCAGCGCGTCCGCGGAATCTTCGGGCGCGATCACTTCACCGGGTATGCCCGCGAGATCGCCGCGCTTTGCAACGATGCGCAGCCGTCGTCCTGTCCGGGCGGCGGCCGCGAGCACGATGTAGAGCCGCTCCACGGGTTCGTCGGGCGCCCAAATCACGAGGCTTCCGTCGCCGGCGCCGCGCGTCACGCGCTGCGGCACGCGTTCGTCTTTTTGAACCGCGACCGAATATGCGCGATGCACGATGTCGAAATCCATGACGCCGCGCCGCATCTCGGCCCACGAGCGCACGATCAGCGAATCAGCAAGCGCGGCAAGATCGCGGATCGTTGCCTTTGTTGCCACATCCATCGTTGCAAATCGCAGCAGCGGATTTTCACCGATGGCGGCTTCAGGACTCCCGAGCCGGTCCAAAGCGGCGAGCCGCTCGTCATTCGGCTGCGGGTACGCTCGACAGACGTTTTGCGCGAGCGCGGCGGCCACGCTGCCGCGATCGTCGTCCAAATGCAGCTCCAAATCGAAGCTATCGCCGCTCGCGCGCAGCCGTACCGCGCGGGCAAGCACTTCCAAGGCATTCGATGAGTCGGCGCGCAGAATCGAATGCGTCATTCTTCGGAAATCATTCCGGTCGCCCGCGGAACCGCGACGACCTCATCGCCGGGCGTCCCGTTGCGCGTGAGAGAGAACGCAGCCGGCATCAAGGCGTACCCCGGCTCTCCGGCGATCCGAACGATTGCATCGGAGGTCGCGCGCTGTGCTCCGGAACGCTCGAGTGCTGCGACGAGCGTCGCAACGTGCGTGCTGAAAAGCTCGCACTTCGCGGGAACGTGCGCCGTGTACGTGGCGCGTGCACCGGCCGAAACCACATTTTCGTACGTCTGATTTTTTGCCGCGGCGGGGTTTGCCGAAAACATCACGGGCGGTCCGCCGGCCCGCGGCTCGCTCACCTTTGGAGCGTCTCGAACAACCGGCCCGATAATGCGCGGCGGACGTAGACCGAGCGCCGTGAGCGCCGCCAATTCGAAGTCGCGCTGCATCCACGATCGGCAGACGGCCACGCCGTCGAGCATCTCGTACGCGCCGGAAAGATATTGCACCGCGAGCGGCAGCTCGAGGCGCGCGAGCGCCAACGCTTCGCCCGGATCGTTGACGGAGAGGTCGATCGCTGCGCGCGCGCGCGACAGTGCGGCGCGTGCACCCGCCGGCGGCACGAACGTCGCGCGAACGTTCGGCAACGTTCCGTCACGGCACACGACGATGGTCACAAAATGAAACGGCTCGAGCGCTTCGACCGCGAGCGCCGCGCGCCACGCCGGATCGTACGGCGCCCAAATCACGACCGCGTCCTTGGTTGCGCCGCGATCCAACGTGCTTGGAACCGCGCTCGAGGGTGGCGGCGGCATCATGACGGCATCGAAACCGCCGGTCAACGGAAATTCGAACAGCAATTCGAGCAGACGCCGCTCCTCTTGCGAACAAGCCACCGGAGATTCGGAAAGCCGGACGATCATCGCCAGCGTCTTGGCGCGCAAGCGGTCGCGATCCGTGCGCTGAATGGGCCTGCCTTGCGCGTCGTTTATTCCTTGCAGCCGTGCAAGCCGTTCAAAAGCAATGCGCCGCTCCTCGATGGGAAGCCCGAGATTTTCCGTAGCGGTCTTTAGGATACGAATCAGACCGGGGTGCGTGAACGTAAAACGCGAGAAAAAGCGTTCGCCATTTCTGCGCATGTGCACCGCTTCTTCGAGTTTGGCCGCGGCGTCGCTGGCGCCGGCGGTCAAGATCGTCGTCAGGGTCCGATACTAAATGAATTCGGATTCGCGGTGGAGCTGAGCGGCACGGTGGCGACCAACGACGGCGCCGGGAGGCGTTTGAAGATCTCGATCTGGCCACCGCTGCCTGCCGGCTCCAACACGCACACGAATTGTTGATCGGAAGTCACTTGCACGTCGTACGGCGGCCCGCCGAGCGCGACCGTCGGGGTCGCCGCGTTTCCGATCGTGGCAACCGGCGCGTAGGCCATGACATTTACGAGTGAAGTGTTGAGGCCGACAACGTACATCGTTCCGTCGTTCGCCTGTGCGGCGCCCTGGACGGCGGCGGTCGGAGAGCAGCACCCGCCGCCCGCCGCAAACTCGGACAACGTAATGGAAGGGCCGCCGCTGGCATTTTGAAGATTGGGTTGGCCCGTGCAGAGATCCGTTACGAGATAGACCGCCAAAGCCGAATGCGCAACGCCGCCGACGTTCACCGAATCCGGAGACACGGAGAACGACGCCGAGGATACCGCGGCTCCTCCGGTCGACGACGGCACGTAAAGCGAATTTACGGACGAGCTACCGTTTTGAAAGTTTCCGACGCCAACTTGTCCGGCCGTGAAGTACAACCAACCCGAGATGTTCATTCCCGTGCCAAAGGCCGGTATCGCCGTCACCACCGAATCGAACCCGCTGAACTTCGCGAGCGGATATCCTCCGGTATTGACATTGTAGTACAGATTGCACGCGTTATCGCCGGTGACGCCGTACCAGATCGGATTTGCCGTCACGAGCGCCGGCGCAAACGCCGCGATCGCCGGCGGGGGAGTGGGGTTTGCCACGGTCGGCGCCGGCACGGTTACGACGTCGGCGGTCGTCCCGTTTCCGTCGACGGCAAAAGCTCCCGTATTACACCCGCTGACCGCAGCCATCTGCGAACTGCCGACCCCGGCTAACGTGCTGCCCACCTGCGCGTGCGTCAGCACATCGATCACTTGAAGCGTGTTGTCATTGTTGAGCGCAAAAATATAGGAGTCCGCATTCACCGCGACGTTGAGCGGCGACGGGCCGGCGTTCAGCGCGAGCGGCGCAGTGATCGTCCCTTGCGCGTTGGTCCCTTGCGGATACGTCGCGGTCAGCGTCGTCGCCGTCGTGATGGTCGGCGCGGAGAGTTGCACGCCGCCGGTTCCGTTCACGGGAGCGGGTGCGGCAAGATTGCCGGGAATCAGGTTATTGTCGGCGTCGACCGGTGCGGCCGATACCGAAGCGGTTTGATTCGCGCCGAGATTCGTAAGCACGCGCCACGCCGCCGGGGTCGAGCTTCCGTTGACGGTGAAAACGACGCCGCTCGCCACGCCGAGCATCGTCAGCGAAAGATTGTTCGTCGCACTGAGCGTGATGGTCGCGCTCGTCGAGCCCGTTGCGAGCGCGTTATGGCTGCCGTCGTATGCGGTGGCGATAAACGTATCGGTTCCGGCCGGGGCGGCCACCGTCAACGTCGTCGCCGTCGGCGCCGGACCGGGGCTGGGAAGCGTGAAAACCTGTTCGGTCGGCGTCGGGGCGGGGGCCGGCACCGGCACGACGCGCACGCCGAGCGTGGTGCTCGTCGGCGAAATCCACTGCGGTTTGCGGCGCACCGACGCACTGCCCCGCGCCGGAATGGTCACGGTCAATTTGGCCGAGCTCATGGCGGGCGTCTTGCCGGCCGGGGGCACGTAATTGCCCACCGCGGCCGGGTTTTGAGACCCGCCGCCGCCGCAGCCGGCGATAATGCCGGCGGCGCCGAGCAAAAGATATGCCGGTGACCGTCGATGTACAAACATCTCCGCTCTCCTTCTCCGCTCCGCGGAAAGTATCCACTCGGGCTTAGGACGGCGCTCCGACGTGCAACAGAGCGCAGCCAAAGCTGGTTAGAGAAGCCAATGGTTACGCACGCGCCGGTATCGCCGGTCGAAACGCGCGAGGAGTTGCTCTATCTGCTCACGCGCGCCTCCGAGCTCGAGCACGACTTAGCCTGCTCGTATCTTTATGCCGGCTATTCGATCAAGACGAGTATTGACGAAGGCGGCCTGACGCTCGACGAGCTGGAGACGGTTCGCCTTTGGAAGCGTCGGATTGCGACCGTAGCCGTCGAGGAGATGCTCCATCTCGGGCAGGTCTCGAACATCCTCACCGCAGTCGGCGGCGCGCCGCACTTCGTCCGTTCGAACTTTCCGCTGCCCGCTTCAACCTTTCCGTTCGGGATCGAGATTACACTCGAGCCGCTTTCGCGAGGCCTCATCGAGCGCTTTGTTTGTTATGAAATGCCGGAAGAGGGCGTACTGCCTCGAGAGCGCGTGGCAGAATACGACGAGATTCGCAAACGAACCGCCGCCGGCATCGACGGTGCGGAGCTCGCACGCCTGCAGAACGCCATCGAGCCATGGGACATCGACTTTCGCACCGTCGGCGAGTTCTATCACAAGATCGAATCGGCGTTCGGACGCATTCCTGAAGAACGATTGTTCATCGGCGACCCCGCGGCGCAAGCCAATCCGGCGTACCTCGATCTTCCCAAGCAACTCGTCCAAGTTGTGAACGCCGCGTCGGCGAGTCAGGCGATCGAAATGATCGTCGCGCAAGGCGAATCACCGACTTCCGAGCATCCCGACGCACATTTTGTCGTGTTCGACACCATTCGACGAGAGTACGAAACACTCGCCGAGCGCGCACGGCAAGAAGGCCGTAGCTTCGAACCATTCCGTCCGATGCTGAGCAACCCGAGCACGCGCGGCATCGGAGTTCCCACGGGAACCAATCGCATCACCGGAGCGGTTGCACAAGAACTCGCCGCGCTCTTCAACAGCGCCTACGGTCTGATGTTGATGATGCTCGCACGGTTCTTCGCCCACGGCGGCGAGACCGAAGAGGAGTTTCGCCTTCTGGCACGCGGGACGCTGCGCATCATGGCCTCGTGCTTACGCCCGTTGGGCGAGGCGCTTGCGAAAACGCCCGCCGGACCCGAGTACCCCGGAAAAACCGCCGGACCGAGCTTCGGCTTCACGAGCTACATTCACACGATGACGCACAAGGACGCAGCTTGGATCTTCTTCCTCGAGCGCGCGTACGATCTGTCACTGCGTCTGACGCGACTCGGTCAAGAAGCGGCCCTACCGCCGGAGCTGCCGGAAGCCGCAGCGGCGCTCGAGTCCGTCGCCGAGCACCTAACGCCGTTCATCCCCAAAAAATTCGCGCAGGTGATTCGCGCGGAGGCAGGCGAGCGAAACGCGCGCACGACGATCCGCCCGGAAACGGATGGTCCGTACATCGTTCGCAATCTGCACAAGCTCACGAATTCCAAAGGCGAAACGCTCAACGTGCGACCGATCCTCGCACTCTGCCGGTGCGGCGGCTCCAATCTCAAACCATATTGCGACGGAACCCACGCGCGCATCGGCTTTATGAGTGCGAAATCACCGGAGCGTACGCCCGACCGTCTCGACCGCTACGAGGCGGCCGAGATCGTCGTGCTCGACAATCGCGGCACGTGCTGCCACTTCGGGAACTGCACGGATCACTTGCCGAGCGTCTTTCACCACGAAGGCGAGCCGTTCGTGACGCCGGAAGGCGCGCCGGCCGATGCAATTGTCGACATCGTTCGCGCGTGTCCGTCGGGTGCGCTCGGCTACATCAAAGATGGGACCGTTTATGAAGGCGAACCGCGCGAGCCGGAAATTTATGTCGCGGCAAACGCCAGTTACTACGTTCGCGGGGGCATCGAACTCGAAGGCGAGGCGATGAACGCCGGCGCCTTGCGCGAGCATTACGCCCTCTGCCGCTGCGGTCATTCGAAAAATAAACCGTTCTGCGACGGCTCACACTGGTGGGTGGGGTTCAAGGACGAGGACAACTAGTCAGCGGACGAGCAAAGGTTCGTAACCGGCGAATTCCCCCCATTGCACGGAAGGAGAACTCCATGCGTTTTCACCCGGCGTCGTTCGCACTGCTCGCGCTCCTGGCCGTCGCATGTTCCAACGGTGGGGGAACGCAGTCTGCATCGGGGAGCGCATCGCCCGAAGCAACGGCCACCGCCACCGCCGCGGACCTTTCCGCAACGGCTGCGCCGAGTGCGGCTGCGTCGCAAGAAGCGGCCACTCCAGCAGCGGTTGCATCGACGGCGGTCGCGGCGGCCTCGCGCGGACCGGCGTTCACGGACATTACGGGGAGTCCGGCTGCGACCGCGATCGATCAAGAAGCGGCGCTCGGCATTTTCGGATCGACCGGCGGCAAATTCAATCCAGACGGTCAAGTGACCCGCGGTCAATACATTGCGTGGCTCGTGACGGCAAACAACCTTTATTTCGCCGACGCGCCCGCCGGTCAAATACGGCCCGCCGCATCCAATGCCGATCAGCAGTTCGTCGACGTTCCGAAATCTCACAAATTCTATGCGCCGATCGAGGGTATGGCGGACGCGGGCTACGTCATCGGCATCGACAAGAATCACTTCGCACCCGACCAGCCGCTCACGCGCGAGCAACTCGTCGCAATTCAAACGGCGCGCTACATGAACGGTGCGACGTTTTCACCGATCACGAGAGCGAGCGGCATGTATTGCGTGCATCTGACCGATGCGGAGCAAGTTTCCAAGCCGTACTGGAGTGCATTTAATACGGACGCGTGCACCGGCTTTAGCGGGCAAGACGACCTCCATCGAATTTTTGGCTCGATCCGTACGCTGCATCCGCAACGCCCGGCGACGCGCGCCGAAGTTGCCATCGCCCTGCAGAAAATCGCGGGACGCTTTCCGCCTACGCCGGCACCGCACTAGTGGAAAAACCTCCGGCTCAGTGAACGTCAGCCGTACTTGACCTCGGCTTTGCTCTGCCCCACTTCAATGATGTAACCGTCAGGATCGCGGATGTAGCATCGAATTTCGCCATACTTGTCGATCGGTGGCGTGAGAAACGTCGCTCCGCGGCTTCGCCACAGCTCGTAGCACGCGTGAATGTCCGCGACGCGGATATTCATGAAGCTGCTGATCTCGTCGGGGTTGGGCGGCGGACGCAACGTGACGGTCGGTTTGTCGGGCGTTGGGCCGCCCCCGACGTTGACGATCAACCACGTGTTGGCAATTTTGATGTAGGGCGGGGCGCCCTTATTGTCGCCCCGGCTCACGACTTTCGCATCGAATACTTTTTCGTAGAAGGCAACCGATCGCTCCATGTCGGCCACGGTGATAAAGTGCGCGATCGTCATTCCTTCACGCGGCGGCATCTCATAGGTCGACTGCTCAACGCGTACTGCGTCCATACATTTATCCTTTTCGCAGCGAGCGGAACGTTGCGCGCACGTCTTCGCTGAAGAGTTGCGGCTGCTCCCAAGCGGCAAAGTGCCCGCCGACGTCGTGTTTCTTGTAATAGACGAGCTTTGGATAAGCTTTCTCCGACCAGCTCTGCGGCGCTTGATAGATCTCGTGCGGAAATGCACTCACACCCGTCGGAACGGTTACGCCCGCCACGTTGAAAAAGCCCAGTTTGTTTTCCCAATAGAGGCGCGCCGATGAGATTCCGGTCTTCGTCAGCCAGTAGAGCGTGATGTTGTCGAGC
>JAFAIW010000145.1 GCA_019236495.1 Vulcanimicrobiota bacterium
GACGAACCCAACGACCAATGGGATGACCTTTGCGGCCTACGGCGCAGGCAATAGCTCGCCCATCTCGCTGCCGTTCTTCCTGGCGGGGACGCTCGGTCCACTGACCACGCTGAATCAACCCGCGGGGATCGGCCTCGACAATAGCAACCAATTCTACATTGCAAATACGGGGAATGCCTCGATCACGGTATTTCAGCTCGGACCGCCGAACCACGCGCCGGTCGCCACGATATCCGGCGCGGCCACGACGTTGGTCGCGCCGATCGGGGTGGCGCTCGACGCGTCGAACAACATCTATGTGACGGACACGAACCGCGTTTTGGAATTCTCGGCGGGGAGTAACGGAAACGTTCCGCCGATTGCGACCATTGCAGGCGTCGCGACGCAATTGTTCAGTCCGACCGGCATCGCGGTCAACAACGTCGCAAACCAGATTCTCGTTGCCAATTCGACGAGCAGCCAAATCACCGCGTATGCGGGCGGGTCGACCGGAAACGTCTTGCCGGCGTTCACGCTCTCCGGTCCCCTGACGACGCTTAGTTCGCCGAACGGCGTGGCCGTCGATGCTGCGCAGAACATTTACGTCGCGAATACGGGTGGGAATTCGATCCTGGAATTCAATAACGGCAGCACCGGCAACGTTGCGCCGAATAAGACGATTTCCGGAGGAAACACCACGCTGAGCGGCCCGGTGAGCGTCTTCATCCGGCCTTAGCTCGAAGCCGTGCCCTTCGCATGACATCTACGAGCCCTGCCCGTACGTTATTCCGGCATGAAGCGATCGGTCTACTTTCTTGCGGCATTGATGGCGGCGAGCTTTGCTCCCGCGCAGGCAGCCCAATCGTTCGCCCCGCTGGCGACCGCGACGTCGTGGTTGAACGCGCCGGCGTCGCCCGAATCGCTGCGCGGCAAGGTGGTGATCGTCGATGTTTTCACCTTCGACTGCATCAATTGCCGGCACGTCGTGCCGGAACTGCGGACGCTGTATCACGGGACGAGCCGGCATGACCTCGCCATCGTCGGCGTGCATAGCCCCGAGCTGCCGGAAGAACGGGTCCGCGCGAACGTGGTTGCGGCGCTCGCGGAGCAAGGCATCGTGTGGCCTGTGGCGATCGACAATGACTTTGCGTTATGGCACGCGTTCGGCGTGGACGCATGGCCGACGCAATTCGTTTTCGATCGCAACGGAATGTTGCGCGACACGATTGTGGGCGAGGGGAACGACGAACGCTTGGCGGCCGACGTCCGCCGGCTCATCGCGGAGAAGCGCTAGACCGGGACGCGTTGCGCGGCGACGACCGCGCGATCTTTTCCGGTTTCCTTCGCACGATAGAGGGCTTCATCGGCATCCGCCAGCAGTGCATGTGCGTTCGTCCCGGCGCCGTGTTCGCCAATCGAGACTCCGATGCTGATCGTGATGCACGAGATGCTGTCGCGCGGGATCGCCAGAGCATGCACCGCCAACCGCATCCGTTCGGCCACCGCCAGCGCCTGGCGTTCTCCGGCACGCGGAAGAATCGCGGCGAATTCCTCGCCGCCATAACGCGCAAAGAGATCCTCGCCGTGGCGCGTGCATTCTTCGCACGCGCGTGCGACGCTCCGCAGCACGTTATCGCCTGCTTGATGTCCGTACGTGTCGTTGTAGAGCTTGAAGTCGTCGACGTCGATCACCAAAACCGCGATCGTGCTGCCCTCTGCGGCGTTCCACGCGGTCTCGAGGGCCAGATCGAAGCCCCGGCGATTGGCGACGCCGGTCAGGCCGTCGATGCTTGCCAGTGCTTCCGCGCGGCTTTTCTCGAGCGCCAGCTCTTGATTTGCTTGCGCGATGCGGTGCGTACGATCGGCGAGCGCTGCGCCGAGGAATACGGCCTCCCACGCAACGCCGATGTCGAACAGGTATTGCGTGAAGATGGTTTGTACGTTGAACCGCGCCGCAAAATCGTTGACCAGCGCTCCGAAGGCGGCGCCCGCAAACGCAATCATGTAGTAGCGCGCCGACGGGTCGCCTTTGCGGCTCACCGTGAGTCCCGCCGCGAAGAGCGAGAAAAGAAGCGCCAACAGCACGAGGTCGTCGAGCCATCCCAGCGGCCACGCACTGACCAGCAGACACTCCGCGAAAATCGGAACGAGATTGACGGCCAGCAAGATCTGAATCAGACGATCCAGCTTCGGAGCGCGGACGGCAGTTTGCAAAAACGAGCGGCTAAAAAACGTGATGCAAACAAAATATCCCAGCAGCGCGATGAGCCGGCCGAGCGGACTTGCCAGCGGTCCCAGCGCGTCGGAGATACCGGGGCGATACAAGGGTGAGTGCACGACCTCGATGGCGATCATCGACGCCATGATGCCGGAATACCACAGGAACGGAGCCTGTCGCAGTACCATGAAAACGAGCAGATTGAAGAGTGCGACCGCGGCAAAGAATCCCGCGAACCACTGCGACCACGCGATGCG
>JAFAIW010000160.1 GCA_019236495.1 Vulcanimicrobiota bacterium
CGCGAGCGAAGGCATCTTCGAGACGTGCCAGCATGTCGTCGAACGTTTCGGCAACCCGGCCGATTTCATCGTGCCGGCGCGCCCACTTCAAGCGCCGGTCGAGGTGGTCGGAGCCGATCTCGCGCATCGCTTGTGCCAGCTCGTTGAGCGGATTGGTTGCCTGACGCGCAAGAACGATCGAAAAGCCCACGACGACCGCAATTGCGAGCAGAACCACGAACAGCACCGTCTGTTGCGCGCGCGCGATCGTGAGTTGCACCGCATTGAGCGGCTCGCCGACGTGAACGACGACGGCATTTTGCGGGGTGAGTTCGATGAGACGGTCTTCAATCAAGAACGGCTGACCGCCGGCGTCGACCGTCCTAAATTGCCGGTCGTGCTTTAGATCCAAACCTTTTGCCGCAGGAAACTGGATCGCGCCCATGTTGAAGCTCTTGCCAACCGGATAGCCTTGCAGGTTGTCGACTTGCACGAAGGTGGTTTGCGAAGCCCAGTGCTCGAGGTTGTCGGGATTGCCCAGGCGTTGCGCGAGCGAGCCGATCTCGCTCGGATCGGCAAACGGATTGAGCGACACCGAACGCGCGATGTCGTTCATGGTGCCTTCCACGCGCCCTTGTGCCTGTTGATAGAGGATCTGCTGGAACTTCGCGACGACGATGACGCCGACGACCGCGATGACGCTCACCAGGAGCAGGCCGTACCACGTGGCGATGCGCCAGCGGAGGGAATTCAAAGCGTCAGTCTTTGATCGTGTACCCGACGCCGCGAACGGTGGTGATCAGCTTATCATCGAATCCGTCGTCGATCTTGCCGCGCAGGTAGCGAATGTACACGTCAATCAGATTCGAGTCGCCTAAGAAATCGCTTCCCCAAACACCGTTGAAGAGCTCGTCGCGCGAGTGGACTTTGTTGCGGTGCAGCAACAGGTACTCGAGAAGGGCGTATTCCTTGGCGGTGAGCGCGATCGCTTTTCCGGCGCGGTTCACTTCGTGCCGGTCGCGGTCCATGGTCAGGTCCCGGTATTCGATGACGTTGGAAGCGGGGGAGCGCTCGCGCAAGCGCGCCCGAACGCGCGCCAAGAGCTCCTCGGTGGAAAACGGCTTGGTCAGGTAGTCGTCGGCGCCGATGTCGAGACCGGTAACGCGATCCGGCACGCGGTCTTTGGCGGTCAGCATGATGATCGGAACTCGGCTTTTTGCGCGAACGCGCTTGCAGACTTCGAGACCGTCCATCTTCGGGAGCATCAAGTCGAGAATGACGAGATCGGGTTCTTTCAGCGCGCGTTCTAGGCCGGACAGGCCGTCGCGCGCCGTTTCGACGAGATAGCCTTCGTGTTCGAGTTCCAATTGGAGAACGCGGTTGATCGCCGCGTCGTCTTCGATAACGAGGATGCGATATTGCTGGTTCGCTCTCTCCATACCGCTCTTATCGGCGGCTTATATGCTGTGGCGCAGTCCAATAGGTGTTGAAGTAGATCATCCACATTGCAATCGCGGTTCCCAGAGCGAGCCACAGGACCAGCGCGGGCGAGCTCAGGGCGCGCCAGGCAAAGGACGAGAGCAGTTCAATGCTGCCGACGAACGCACCGCCTCCGCCCTTGACGACGAGCACGACGAGCCACAGCATCAAGGCGGAGATGACGCCGAGCGCCCAGCCTTCCCAGAGACGGATCGGAAATGCGGGCCGGTAAATCGTCGCGGCTAAAATCGAGGCGCGCAAACCCGCCGGGGGTTCTTCCAGCGGCAGCGCCGCCAGCATCCGGTCGAGATCGTCTTCAAAATCGTGATTCATTGCGTCACCTCGGTCAAAACTTTGCGCAGGTGCTCTTTCGCGCGAAAGAGGTGTGTCTTTACCGTTCCCATCGGCAGGCCCAGGACCTGCGCGATTTCGTCGTATTGCTTTCCCTGCAAATGGTAGAGCGTGATTACCGTGCGGTACTTTTCCGGGAGCGCCTCGATGGCCGCGCGCAGCCGCGCTGCCTCGTCGCGAGCCACCGCCGCTTCCGCCGGTCCCGGCCCGGGATCGGCGCGGTCGGGAAGTTCTTCATTTGTATAACGCTTGCGCCGGTTCAGACGGTCGCAGCACGCATGGTACGCGATCGAGAGAATCCATGTCGAGAATTTCGCACCCGGTTTGAACGTTCGCAAGCTGCGGTACGCCTTGAAAAAGCTCTCTTGGGCAACGTCCCGTGCTTCTTCCGCGTCGCGCATCGTCCGGTACGCGAGATGGTAGACCGCGCGTTCGTAACGATCCAGCAGGGTCGCAAAGGCATCTCCGTTCCCGAGGAGCGTCTGCTCCACGAGATATTGGTCGGTTGCCGGCGGGGGAGGGGCCGTCATCCGAGGCGCCTCGAGCAGGGCCGCTGCCACGTCTTAGCTACGGGCGACCCCAGGGCGGTGTTTCGGAGGGTACCCCCGGGGTGAAACATCGCCCCCCCTGTGCCGTATGTGAGGCAGTACCAACGCCCGGAGGTCCAGCGCTCACATATGTCCCGAAAACGCCTGATCGCCGTCCTCGTGATCGCCGAGTTCGTCATACTCTATGCGATCTTTTCGGTAAGCGGACTGACCGCCCCGCGAGGCGGCTGGAGCGGAACGGCCCTCGCCGATACGGCCCCGCACGATCTCGCGCCGATCGACGCCGGGAGCGCCCCGCACGTGATCGTCGACGACCCCGACTCGTCGGTTACGGTGGCGATCTCACCGGACGGACGCGTTCACGCCAGCGACGAGTGGAGCGTGCACGGCTGGATTCTCGGTTCAAAGAAGCGTCCGCCCGAGTTACACGCGACGCGGACGCTGGACGGCGTAGAAGTGGCGCGCGCGTCGCAGGCTTGGCAGTTCGTGGGTGTCATCGGCGATGAAGTGCAACGCACGCAGGTGCTCGTGCCTGCCGGAACGCGGCTCGAAGTCCGCAACGCCGGCGGCCTGAACGTCAGCGGCCTGCGCGGCGATCTCGTCGCGAACCTTTCCGATGGTCGCATCGTCCTCACCGACATCGTTACGGATTCGATTCGCGTGCACACGGCCGACGGCCGCATTGAATTTCATGGCGTGAAGACGCGCAATCTCGCAGCGTCCACCAACGACGGGCGCATCCTCGGCGAGGCCTTGAGCGTCGAAGGCAGCAATCCCACCGCTACATTGCAAACGGACAGCGGGCGCATCATGCTCGGTGCTTCGTTTGCCGGCGGCGGAACGTACGACATACATACCGGCGACGGGCGGATTCATTTGAATCTGCCGCGCGAGAACGATTTGGCGATCGAACCCAATACGGGCGACGGCCACGTCGAGCTCGACGGTTCACGGCGCGACGGCACGTTCAATCTCGGTGCGGGCACCGGAACGCTGCGCGTTGCCACCGGTAACGGAGATATTTCAATCACAACGAACGGAGTAGTAGAATAATGGCTGGCGAAGATTTTACGGCACTGGTTGCCGTCATCGTCATCTTTGGTTTCCCGGTAGCAGCATTCGTGATTTCGCGCGCGCTCGCGCATCAGGAACGCTTGGAGATGATTCGCCGCGGAATGTCACCCCCACCCGACATGCGCGCCTATCGGCGCGCGATGCGCGACGGATGGATGGCCGGCGCGCCGCAGCAACAACAACCGCAGAACGGATTCGATTACGGCGGCTATGCCGCGTATCAAGCGCAGCGGCATCTGCGCGGAGGATTGACCGTCGCGCTCGTGGGCCTCGCGCTCTTGATCGGGCTCTCGTTCATCGGCTACGACAACGGCCGCTGGACGCCCGGACCGTGGCTGCTCGGCGGCTTGATCCCGCTCTTCGTCGGGATCGCGCAGATTCTGATCGCGATGATGTCGGGCGCGCAGTTTGGAGTTTTGCAGAGCGGCCCGGCGCAAATGGGGCCGCCGCCCACGAACGCGCCCGGTCAACCGTCGCAGAGCGCCGCCCCCGCCGGGCCCTTCGGCTACCGCCCGGGCCCGACCACACCGCTCGAGCGGCCCTCGCCGCCACCCGATCTGCGGTCCTAGCAACAAAGCAAAGACGGCGGTGATTTCACCGCCGTCTTCGTTTATCGTCCCTTTTCTCGAGGGGTCACCGGCACGATACCAGGGCGATCGCCCATCCAGCCGCAGTTCTCGTCCGGACGAGATAACCGTCCGCGGTCCGGTCGTAAACCTGATAGCCCGCTCTCAGCGCGTCGGCTAGCGATTTGAAAACCATGAGACCTGCCATTTCCTGGACCCCCCTTTCCTCATTTTTCGTCGGTTGCTCGTTTCTATCTACCCATATTAACGGCTAAAGGGTTCGCTCAGTTCACTAGAACGTAGAGAAACAGCTTAAATATTCCGTGAAACCTTACCGTCGATTGTCACATTTCGGTAACAGCCTAGCTGATACTTGTGTCGCAATGGTGTCACGGCGGTTACCACGAAAGCAGCCGCCATGCCCATGCCGGCGTCCGCGGGCGTCCACGCAACCACGGTAACCGACCGATCGGAACTCGCTCCCGGCATCATCTTGCTCGGTTTACACGCACCACATCTCGCGTCCGTGACGCTGCCGGGTCAGTTTTTGCTGGCGATTCCGCCGCGCGGCGAACTTGCCGCGACCGCGCTCGGCATCTATGAAGCGCAAGACGAGCGAGTGAGTCTGATGCTCGTGATTTGCGGGCCGCGAACCCGCGAACTTTCGGAACTTCAGCCCGGCGCCTCGCTCGACGTCCTTGCGCCGCTGGGTAACGGTTTCGATTTAGAAACGGAACTGAACGATGTGGCGATCGTCGCCGGTGGCGTAGGAATTGCATCGGTGTTGCTCGCCGCTCGGGCGCTGCGCCGGCGCAACGTGCGCGTGCGGCTGTACTACGGTGCGCGAACGAAGGCCGCCTTAGTGGATGCGGATCGCTTCGAACGAGAAGGCTGTGAGTTGCGCCTGGCAACCGACGACGGCAGCGCCGGCTTCGCAGGTTTCGTCACGGAACTGCTCGCATCGGACGGCGATCCGCCGCAGATGATCTTAGCTTGCGGGCCGACGCCGATGTTGCGCGCGGTGCAGCGTTTTGCCAAAGCGACGGGCATACGCGCTCAACTTTCGCTCGAAGAAACGTTCGCGTGTGGCGTCGGCGCGTGCTGGGGCTG
>JAFAIW010000232.1 GCA_019236495.1 Vulcanimicrobiota bacterium
CGCGGTATTCGGCATCGTCATGCCGCTCTGTTGAGCGCGCGCCGGAACGCATCCAAGTGTTATGGCGATCGCGACGGCGCAAAATCCCAAAAGGCGCTTCATCCGCTTCTCCTTCAAATGTAAACGAGGGTTGCCTCGCCTTCGAACCGATGGAACGAACTCCTGGCCTACTCTTCGACCGTATCCTCTTGGTGAACGCCGGGTGCGACTCGCCAACTGGCAGCCAGTATCTTTGGATCGAGACTCAAATACCCAACGATTTTCTCGAGTTTTGCGTCGGCGCGCATCGCGGTGACGACGAGCGCGTTCACCTGCACGCGCTCGTTTTCGATGTTGTGACTCTCCAAAGATCGCAAAATGAGCGTGGTTGCTCGAATCTGGCCGAGAACCAAGGCGCGCACCGTCTCTTCGTGCTGCCCGGCGCACACGACCGTGATCTCATAGGCCTGCGAAAGCTCCGTCTGATCGAGCGGCTGTCGATTGATGCGCGCCACGATCGGCCGCAGCAAGACGTTCGCACTGACGATGGCGACCGCTCCAATGGCCGCTTCGCCAAGGAACCCCGAGCCGCAAAGGGTCCCGACGGCCGCCGTCGCCCACAGTGTCGCGGCCGTGTTGAGCCCGCGCACGCTGAAGCCTTCCTTGAAAATGACCGCACCGGCGAGGAAACCGATTCCCGAAACGACGTAGGCCGCAACTTGCGTCGGATTTTGCTTCGCGTCCATCAAGATCGAGATCGAGGCGAAGAGCGCGGCGCCTACCGAAACGAGCGCGTTGGTGCGCAACCCCGCCATGCGCTGGCGCCATTGCCGCTCCACGCCGATCGCCACGCCGAGCAAAAGCGCGATGACGACGCGCAGCGTAAATACTTCAAGCACGGCCGCGCCTACGACGACGGGGGCGGGAAGAACGATTGGACCGTCGAGATCACGGTAAGCACCGCAACGATCACCACCGACGCCCACGTGATGACGTTGAGCACCAAGCCGTTGACGTAGCGGCCCATCAAGCGGCGATTATTCACCAACAGCAACATCAGCACGAGGACGATCGGCAAGAGCATGCCGTTTGCGACTTGCGAATAGAAGATAATTGCCAGCAGCGGCGCTCCGGGCAAGATGACGACACCTGCCCCGATCACCACCAGCGCCAGATAGAACGAATAGAAAATCGGTGCGTCCTTGAAATGGTGATCGATGCCCCGTTCGAAGCCGAATGCTTCGCAAACGTAGTAGGCGGTCGAAAGCGGCAGGATTGACGCGGTGAATACGGCCGCATTGAGCAATCCGATTGCAAAGAGCAGCGCCGCAAACTTCCCGACCAGCGGCTGAAGAGCGACGGCGACGTCGCCGGGATCGTTCACCTGAATCTGGTGCGCCGCCGGTACGTGCAGGTTGTGCACGTAGATCGTCGCCGCGCACGCGACGATGATGAAGTAAGCGATGACGTCGGTCCAAATAGCTCCGGCGACGACATCGATACGGGAATACTTGTAATCCGCTTCTCGCACGCCCTTGTCGACCACCGCCGCCTGAATGTAGAACTGCATCCAGGGCGAGATGGTCGTGCCGATCACGGCAATGATCATCACGACGTACGCGTTCGACCTTGAAAAATGCGGGACAAACGTTCCGCCCAGCACGTCGTGCCAGTTCGGATGGACGATAAGCGCGCTCACCACGTACGCCAAATACACCGTGCAGAATGCGAAGAACACCCGCTCGACGATCTTATACGTTCCGCGCGTTACCGTGGTGAAAACAAAAGCGGCGGCTCCCGCTACGAGCGCGATTTTGAAGGCCTCCGCATTCACGAACGGGATGTAGCCGGCGAAAATCGGGGCCGAAGAAGCCACGCCCGCAAATTCCGCCGCCGTGTTGCCCAGATCGCCCAAAACGAACAGCAGCAGCACCCAAAAGGTGAGCTTGACCCCGAAATTCTCGCGGATGAGATCGGCGAGGCCCTTTCCGGTGATCGCGCCCATCCGCGCACACATTTCTTGCACGATGATGAGTACGAGCGTGACCGGAATAAGCAACCACAGCAGGCTATAACCGAATTGCGCCCCGGCTTGTGAATATGTCAGGATACCACCGACGTCGTTGTCGGCGTTGGCGGTGATAATGCCCGGGCCGACGATCGACAAAAACATGACGATCGTCCGCCACGAGCTCGGAGCCGTGCGCTTGCGCTCGACTACCGCCGTTTCGGCACTCATCGGCTCAACCTACCAGACCACCAGCCATGGGCTGAAGGTCCGCGACTCACGTCGCGGTTCCTGTACGAACACCAACGAAGCAAAGAACGCCCGAATTTTCCGCATGACACGATCCCCCTAAAACAAAAACTGCCGTGGCTTTCCTCGCACACGACAGCTGACGGATGGGGGCGGTGATTCGACCCGATCTCCTCAACGTCGAGCTTCAGCACCACACGCCGTAGAGGACGAATCCTCAGCCACATTAGGTACCGCCTTGGTTCGACGGTGCCTGGTCACCCATTGGGGTCTCTCGACCTTTCCGGGTAGCGGCTTATTCTCGTGTGGACGCCTCACCTAACGAGGAATCCTTCGATAGTTTACTCGCGAGCGCGAGTTTGTCAACCCTTCGAGGCTCGCGCTTCGCGCTCGCACACTTCGTCAAGCTCAGTGCAGGCTCTCAGGTTGACACGAGACGGGCTTAGGGTGACACGAGGCGCGCTCAGGGCGAGACGTTGAGGCGCGCGGAGGCGGTCCGGCCGAATTGTTCGGGCGCGTACTGCAAAAACGCGTGCGAGCCGGGCCAACGATACGATCCGGGTGTCACCGATCGCACAAGATAATGCACGTCGTAGACTCCCGCCTCCAGATGCTGCGCGAACGCCACGATACGGTCGTGATAGATCGTTTGATAATCGATCTGCCAGCTATCTTCTCGCGCTTGCAACGACGCCGAAGTCGTCACGAACGAGGTATCCACCGCTTCGAAACCCGCCGGAAGGGGATCTTCCACGATGACGTTGTCGATGGGGTGGTCCGCGATCAGCCGCACTCCGACGTCATAGACCTGCGCCGCTGCGATCGTGAACGGATTCAAATACGGATCCAAGTCCATCGTCGTCAGCAACGCGCTCTGATTTGCCGCGCGCACGTCGCGAATGACCCGCAATCCCGCGAGGGTCCCGCCTGCCGTGTCGGAAGGCCGGTATCGGTAGAGCACGATGTAGCGAAGCAGTCCTCCGCCGCGCGCGACGATGGTCAACGGACCCGAGGGGAGGTGCGCGCTCGAAAGTGAGAACGTCTGCTCTTGCGAATCGCTTCCGCCCAGATGCACCGTGCCGAGCGCTCTCGCGCCGGCTTGCACGCGCGCTTCGATCGGCCCGCTGCGCCCGTTCGCCTTCGCGTATTGCGCCAGTGCTTGCAGTGCGGCCGCGCTGTCGTAGAGCGAGCCCCACCCGCACGTGCATCGCTGCGCCAAGAGCTGGCGGACCGCGGCGTCGACTTCATCCGCCGGCGCGTGACGCGCCACCATCAATTCGACGAGCTCCGACTGTGCCTGGACGGTCGAGTCGTACCAGCTCCATTGCGACGGAACGTTGATGGCCGCGTACCGTCCCGTCAGCGCGACGTCTTGCATCAGTGCGTTCGAAAGTTGCGTCGCCGTATCGGACCACCAAGGAATGGCGGACATGTAGCGCGCCAGCCGCACTTGCGAAGCGACGTCGAGTGCCGCCCGTTGCAAATAGATCGAATCGAGATACTCGGCACGGCGGTCTCCGCCCGCAGCCAGCGCCGTAAGGATGGAAAGCCGCAGCTGGGCTTTCTCGAGGGCGCTCGTGCACCAGCTCTCGCGCGCCGGGTCGGCCAATCGATCGGACAGATAGCTCGCGGCCTTGCGCAGCGGCGCCGCGTCCACCGAGACGCCGTTGTCGCGCGCGAACGCCAGCGCCTGATACGCGGCCGCGCTCACGAACACGTCGGACGTCCCGCCCGGCCACGCCGCGAATCCACCGTCGCTCCTTTGCGCGCGCCAGATTGCGGCGACATTCTGGCGCGCCTCGGCACCCGCGTCGAACGGCACCTTTACCTGCGTTCCCGACGCCCGCAAGCCGGCAATCGCCGAGGCGATAGTCAGGCGGCTCACCGCATCGGACGTGAACGGTAGTTCGTCATCCTGCATCGCGAGCGTCGCCGGCAGCGCAATCTGCGGCACGACGTTCGAGGCAAGCGTGACTTGCAACGTGCCCGGCTCGCGCAAATCGATGGGCACGGTTGCCGTGGTGCGCGTCGCACCCAATTCGATTGCCGATTCGGTGACGTCTTGCGTGCGGATCTCGAGCGGATACGAAAACGCATCGGTAAAGCCGTTCAACACGCTGGTAAAGCGCATCGTCGCCGAACCTTGCGTGCCCACGAGCATCGGATAGCGGTAAGCTTGCAGACCGCTCGGCGCCGCGACGCTGGCCTGCAAATGCACGCCGCTGTTGGGCGGCGCGAACGTCAGCGCGCCGCCGAGCGCACCGTCGATGCCCACCGAACCTTGCGTGCCGGTCGCGTTCAAGATGCTCAGACCCGCGTCGATCGTGTCACCCGGACGGGCGAATTGCGGCAGCAGGGCGTTGGTTACGAGCGGCTTCGTCGTGATGAACGTCGCATCGCCGCTGCCGAAACGCACGTCGCCGGGTGCGGTCATGGCTACCGCCAGCACGCGCCACGTCGTCAAATCGTCGGGCACCTTGAACGACACCGCAGCGTGACCGGCCGCGTCGGCAACGACCGAACCGTTGTAGTACGCCAGCGGCAAGAACTGCTTTCGCACGCGCGTCCCGGCAGCGCCCGCCATAAACCCGCCGCCGTAACCCCATCCCTTCGCCAGCGCGGGCATGGCCGGTTGAAGTACGACGTTTGAGCGGTTGTCCGCAAAGCGCGTAGAAATCGGCTCGTCCGCGAACACCGTCTGCACCAGATCGGGGAAACGGTAGCCGGACAGTTGCAGAATCGCGTCGTTTGCCACCGCGACGACGAATTGCGCCCGAACCGGTTTTCCGGCGTCGTCGGTAACCGATAGCCCAACGCGTTGTAAGCCTTGCGGCTGGAGTTTCGAAAGTTGCGGCGCTATCTTCAGCTTCAGATACTTCTGTGAAAGATCGACGTTGAACGATGCAAGACCGATTCGCGCGAGACTGTCGAGGTGCTCGCCGCTCGCGGCCGGGGTGGCGCCTCGGCGAACGAGCACGGCTTGCACCGCGGCGTTCGGCAGCATCGCCGCCGTGACCGGAACGCGCACGCGCGGTGCGCCGCCCTGCACCGCGAGCCGCTCGCGCCATAAAACGCGGTCGCGCACGACCGCGAGATAGAGATCCGCTTTTGCGTAGGGCGATTGTATGAGCACGGTGGCGGTGTCGCCGACGCGATACTTCGCCTTGTCGAGATCGATTTTCAGAACGTCGGGCGTTTCGCTGTTCCAGCTTACGGTTTGCGGGCCGCTAGCCCACATTTGCACGTCGGTCGCGCTCGCTTCGCTTTTCGCATCGCCAAGATTCGCGCGGATGCGATAACTGCCGGAGGCCGGCGGCGTGAGGTTCACGCTCTGCGGACCGTTGCCGGACGTCACGTCGGCGCGGTCCACGGTGGCGTACTGGATCGCGTTCACCGCCGACTCACCACCTTCTTCGGCTTGCGTCGCGCTCGTGTACGTCATCGATTGCAATTCCAGATGCACGCGAACCCCGGACTGCGGTTTACCGTCGGGACCGGTTACGATCGTTTTTACCGCGAACGGCTTGCCCGCATCGCCGACGAAGTCCGTATTCAGACCGATCAGCCGCGTATCGGGAAACGCGTTGAACGTTTTCGAATCGGCGACGCTTAAGTTCGACGCATCCGTTACGTCCGCATCGACGGTATACGTCATCCCGAACGGCAAGTCGGCCGCGACCGGGACGCGTAGCGTCGCGCCGCCTTTCGCATCGAGCGTTGAAGTCTGCGTCAGCACGTCGGTCGTGAAATCGGGCGGCTGCTCCGGCCAGAACCACTGCCGTCCAAAGGAATAACCATCCCAGCCCTTCGGCACGAAGGATGCGGTTTGGCGCGTGACCGTGAACTTCGCCGATGCGCCTTGCAACGGTGCGCCGAAAAGATACGTGCTCGCAACGTCGGCATCGACGCTCGAACCGGCGGCCGCGTTTTGCGTTCCCAGCGACAGCGCGGTCGAAAAATTCGGCGGCTTGAATTCAGCCACGCGGAACGTTCCGTCCAGTTCGTTGCCGCTCGCTCCCGTAGCCACAATGGTCCAGTACCCGAGCGGATCGTTCTTGCGCACCGTCAAATGCACGCTGAACGTGCCGAACTCGTTGGTGCGAACCGTTCCAATCGGGCGCTTCGTGCCGTCGGGCTGTTCGAGGCGAAGTCGATATGCGGCATTCGCTTCCGCTTGCAGCCGGCCGGATTGATAGTAATATGCAACGCCGCTAAACCACGCGTCTTCACCCGGTTGATAGAGCGATCGATCGGAAAAAATCGTGCCGCGCGACAACGGAGCACCGGCGCTCCACGAGCTGTAAATGCCGTAGTTGTACGCACCGCTATAGCTCAACGTGCGCGCGTACGCCCAATCCGCGCCGTCTCGGGCCACCGTGAAAAGCGCCGGTGCTTCGTCGTCGGGACGGTCGCCGGCATAACAAGCCGCGAGCGAGGACATCGACAGAACGAGCGCGCCCTGCGCGTCGGTGGCGCCGCCGGCGCACGGCTGGGTCAGCGTTGCGTGCGCTTGTTCCAATTGCGAGCGATACACCGAAATCTGCGCTCCGGGGACGGGCTCTCCGGTGCTCAAACGTTGCACGCGGATTTCGCCCGACGACGGAAACCACTGCGTGAAGATTCCGAGATCGCTCAGCGAAACGATGCCGCTATACGTGGCGACGCGATACGCGCGCGCACCGCTATTGTCGTATGGATTCGTTTCAGCGGACAGGCCGTACGCAAGCACGCCGGCAGGTGCGCCGAGTGCGGCTTGCAACGGCGCGCGGTAGGGCTGTTGCACGTCGGGTCGCGCGGGCAGCACGTGCGCGGGCCAACGATCGAGCGGCGGCAGGAGCGGATTGCCGGCGTTCGACGGATCGGGTTCATCGAAGGCCAATAAATCGACCGGCGCTACGCGGCGAAACGCCACGTGCAGGCGATTGCCCCGCAGATTCGTCGCGTACGCATCGAGCGTCACATGGCGATCGTTCGGAAAAACGAACGCCCCGCTCGGTGCCCACAGATCGGCGGCGAGGTGCGACGTGTATAACAAAATCGACGCCGGCTGCCCGAGCTTCTGCCCGAATGCATCCGTAATGTCGGCGCTGAGACGCACGGTGTATTGCCGATCCGGGCCGAGCAAATATGGATTGATCGCGATCGCATTATCGCCGTCGCTCACCGAAAAGAGCTTGCCGGCGGCGTTTGGCTGCGGGTCGAGACGAATGCCCGCCAGGGCGGATTTCGCATCGAGCGGGTTGTTGAATGCAACCTCAGGCGCTCCGTCGACGAACCGGCCTTCCGCGCCGGTCTCGTCGGGGACGTCGGTTCGCTCGATTCCCCGAACGCGCAATGGTGCGTAGGTCGTAAAGAATCCCGACGCGCTTTCGGTTGTGGGCAAATTTCCGTGCGCGGGCGCGACGCCGGCCGCAATCCGAAGTTCGTACCTGCGAGCTTTCGCAAGATCGTGAACCGGCTTCAGCTCGTATGTCCAGGGAAGTTGCGAGGCATCGAAGGTCGCATTCGCATCGCCGGCGCCCGGGG
Source organism: Vulcanimicrobiota bacterium (assembly GCA_019236495.1). Classification (GTDB taxonomy): domain Bacteria; phylum Vulcanimicrobiota; class Vulcanimicrobiia; order Vulcanimicrobiales; family Vulcanimicrobiaceae; genus JAFAIW01. The sequence continues at coordinate 7,763 of JAFAIW010000232.1, forward strand.
TCGGGGTCGTTGCCGGCTTGACCGCGGCGGCGACGATGTCGCCGTTTGCCCGAAACGTCGCGCGCTGCTGCAATGACGCAACGTCCAATTCCGCGTTGGAGCTAAGATGGAAGCTCGGCCGCACGTCCATCGGCGAGGGCGACTCGCTCGGGGCAGGCGTTGTGGGAAGGCCTTCGAGATCCAGCGCCGGCGTCGCAAACGTCCACGCCAGATCGCGGTCGAGGCGGTGTCCCGCGAGGTCCGCTAACCCGGCTGCCAACGTAACGCGCACGCGCGTTGCGACCGGCAGTGCCCGTTCCGGAACGAAGGCCACCATCCGCGGCGTCAACACAATGAAGCGCCCGGGAAGCGCCGGTTCGAGCCGAATGCGATCGGCGATGTCTTGATGCGCTTTCGACGTGAGCGCCGACAGCGGGACCACTGGACCCGAAAAAATCACGCGAATTTGCGCGAGCGGGTCCGCATCGCCCACCGGCGACACCGAAACGATCCAGGCGGGAAGAACCGGCTTCGGAAGGGCGGCCTCCGGAGCCGGCGGCGCGGCGCCATAGCGCGCGCACGCGACCAGCGCCACCGCAAGAGCGAAAACGACGGCGCCGCTGCGCAGCATGTTCCGGCCTCCTCGCGTGCGAACTTCCACATCCGAATCGTGACTCTTTGCAACGTTGCGCGATGGTGATGAAACGTTTTGTCGCCACAGCCGCGCTCGCACTCGCACTCGCGGGTGCGGCGCTGTTCGTTCGCGCCGAAGGCGTCGACGTCGCCGACGGCTCCGCAGGCCGTGTTAACGCCGTCGCGTTTCTCGATCGTAGCGGTATGATGCTCGGCGTCATCGACGAACACGGGGACCGCAGCATCGACGTGCCGCTTGCCGCCGTCTCACCCAATTTCGTACGCGCCGTTTTGGCGGCCGAAGATGCCCGCTTCTATCGGCATGGGCCGATCGAGATTCGTTCGGTACTGCGGGCGGCGTGGCAAGACTTCATCTACGGCGCTCCGGTCAGTGGGGCATCGACAATCACCATGCAACTCGCGCGATTGCTGGATCCCGGCGCAACCCAATCGAAGGCGGCGCAGGCGTTGTATGCGGCCCGGATCGAGCTGCGCAGCAGCAAAGATGCCATCCTCGCCGCTTACGTGAATCGCATTCCGATGGGCGGCGCGCTCGCCGGCGTCGAGGCGGCCGCTCGCGCGTACTTCGGCGTCCCGGCCGCGGACCTCGATCTCGCGCAAGCCGCTTTGCTGGCCGCCATCCCGAACGATCCGCCGCAGCTCGAGCCGCGCCGGAATTGGGGCGCCGCAAAAATCCGGCAACGCTACGTGCTCGCGCGCATGGTGGCGCTCGGGTGGGCGACGCGCGAAGCCGCGGCGCGCGCGGCGCGCGAACCGCTCCATCTTCACGCCGACGGCGCAGCTTTGATCGCTCCGCACCTGCTGTTTGCGCTCTATCCGCGGGTCGCGAATGCGGCGCTGCCGGTCCGCACGACGATCGATGCGGATCTGCAGCGTTTCGTGCAAGCACAGGTGGCGGACGTCGCCGGTGCCCTTTCGGCCGAGCACGTCGAAGATGCCGCCGCGATCGTGGTCGACAACGCGAGCGGCGAGGTGCTGGCATATGCCGGCTCGCCGGATTATTTCTCCGACGTCGCGCTCGGCCGGAACGACGGGGTACAGGCGTTGCGTCAACCCGGCTCGACGCTCAAACCTTTCCTTTACGAGTTGGCCCTCGAACGAGGCGCGATCGAACCGAACTCCATACTTCTCGACGCGCCGGTCGCATATGCGATTCCCGGCGGTAAACTCTATCAGCCGGCCGACTATAACGGTGGCTTCGCCGGCCCGGTGCGCGTTCGCTACGCGCTTGCGAACTCGCTCAACGTACCGGCCGTTCGCGTTCTCTCCAAGGTGGGCGTTTCGGCGTTTCTCGCACGCCTGCGCGCGCTCGGATTCAACGGCCTGCAGAGGCCCGCGAGTTACTACGGCCTCGGCTTGACGCTCGGGAGCGGTGAGGTCAGTTTGTGGCAACTCGCGCAAGCCTATACGACGTTGGCGCGTCGCGGCGACGCGGTCGCGCTCACCGCGCTGTCCAACGAATCCGTCGCGGCGCGCCCGATCGGCGATTCGCGCGTGTGGATGCTCGTAACGAAGATGCTTGCGGATCCGCATGCGCGGGCGCTGAGCTTCGGGGTGCATTCCGTTCTGCAATTGCCCTTCGAGGCGGCCGTTAAGACCGGGACGTCGTCCGACTATCGCGATACGTGGACGGTTGGTTTTACGCGAGCGTACACGGTCGCAACGTGGGTCGGAAATTTCGACGGCTCGCC
>JAFAIW010000267.1 GCA_019236495.1 Vulcanimicrobiota bacterium
CTCGTAGCCGACTTGATCGATGTCGCCGCCGCGGATCTTCACGGTTTGGAACCAGCCCTGTTCGCCCGCGTCGATCTGCACGCCGGGGACCGAAGCAATCGCGCCGTACGCATTCGTCAATCCCCCGGGTCCGATGAGGCCGCTCGCCGCTCCCGCGACGGTCGGATTGACGGAGTAGACGTCGCTCGTGCTTCCGGCTTTCACCAAACCAGCGGCGCGCGACGTCACGGTGCCGATCTGTTTCAACGCAGGTTGCATCGTTATGTTGATCGTTTGCACCTGATCGGCAAAAACCGCGATCCCGGCTTGCGCGACGGGATTGTATCCCGCGTGCTGCACCGAAATCGTGTACGAATCGGGGCTGAGCGACAAGAAGCGAAAGCCGCCGCTGGCATCCGTCGTCGCGCTGGCGGTTTGTGACGGTGACACGGCGTTTATCGTTGCTCCTGCGATCGGCTCGTTGGTACCGGCCGTGAGAACGCGACCGGTGATGCCGCCGGTCGTACCGGCCTGCGCGGGAGGCGCACCCGTCAATGCGTACGCAAGTGCGAGTGCAACGGCTACAATGCGAACGAGCGGACAATTCATGAGATGCCCTTTCTCCTCACTGCGGCGGGCCTGACGCCCGCTGACCTTTTCGTCACTATTAGCAAGGAGCGGCCGGTTTCCCCCGCAATATACCCCTGCGGCGCTTCGTGCCGATAACGGTGGAAAAGGGAGGGTCAGCGTTTCGTGTCAACCGGGATGCAGCTTTTCAAAGCCCGGCTGCGACAGCTCGGCCTCGAGTATGTCGACTTTCGCATGAACACGCTCACTATCCAGGCATCCAAGCGAATACCGAATGCGGAGTACTATCAAAAACTCCACGAACGCATTCTTCAATACATCAAAGCCGATGCAGTCGTCGCGACATTCTTTACGGGTTTGACGCGCGTCGACATTCGCAATCCCGAAACACCGGAAAAACCCGGAACCGACCCGGCTCCCGCCGCCGAAAAAAAGTAGCCGCTTAGGGCGGCGCAGTGATCGTAAGCGGCGTGCGCCGAGGGCGCGGCGCCCCGCTCACCGTCGGCCGCGGCGTCGGCACCGGCTCCGGAGTGAAGATCTGCGTCGGCACCGCTTGCGGGGCATGCGGGTCAAACGGAACCGGCGTCGCGAGTTCGCGCCCCAATGCAGGCGCTACGAGTTCGAGAACCTTTCGCCGGTTGTCGAATCGAACGAGAATCCCCAACTCTTCCATAACCGGTGCAAGCGGCACGTAAGCATTTTGCAGATCGCCCGGCGCGTTGCGCACGATCGCCACGCGTGCGACGTGCGATCCACGAAATACCAACATTTCGCGTTCCCGGTATTCGAGGCGAGTGGTCACGCCGCTCACGAACGGCACGATCGGCGCCACGACGTGTCCGTCGCGCAAGCGCGCGGGGTTGTATCCGTACACGAGGCTGCCGTTGAGCACGACGCTCACGACGGTGCCCGCAAGTGGGAAAAACACGGCCAGAAAGCGATATACCGCATGCGATGAAACGACTCATCCTCGCCTTTCGTGAAGCGGGAATCCGCTTTTCTCGGGATGGGTGCGCGTTTCTCGCGCAGGCAATCGCGTTCAACGCCCTCTTCACGCTGTTTCCGCTGGCGTACCTCGCCATTACTGCGGCGTCGTACGTCTACCCCGATAGTCAACAGCGCGTCCTTCAATTCGTCGACACGCTGGCGCCCGAGCTCCACGACTATATCGCCCAAAATCTCCAGACCTATTTTGGAGGGCGCGTCAGCACCAGCTTGATTGCTTTCGGCTTCTTGGCGTGGTCGGGAAAAAATCTCTTCATGGCGCTTGCGTATGCGTTGGATCGCGCCCTTGGCGTCCCGAAGAGTCGCCCGTTGCTGCACAGCTTCTATCTGTCCATCGTGATGCTTCCGTTCATGGGCGCGCTTCTCGTCGCCGCGATGGCGCTCCCCATTCTGGTATCGTTCGTGGTGCGATCGACCGCTATCGGGGATCAAGCACAGGTGACGCAAATCTTCGGGTACGGAATTTCTTTGCTCGTGGTTTTCTTCGTCATGATCGTCATGTACACGTTTTTGCCCAATCGCTCCGTCGTGTGGCATTTCGCGGTTCCCGGCGCTTCGTTTGCCGCACTCACGTGGCCGCTGGTGCAGTTCTTGTTTGCTTGGTACACCGCGCACGTCGACTTCGGACGGGTATACGGCGCACTCTCAGCACCGCTCGCGCTTCTCTTGTGGTTCTATCTGACGGGATCGATCTTTCTCTTCGGCGCGGAGCTGTGCGCGGGCTGGGCACACCTGAAGGGAACGACGCCGGTGGCCGCGCTCGAAGACGAAGCGTGACGACGATCGTCTTCGTGCACGGTGCCGCAGGATCGGGCCGCCACTTTCACGCGCAGCGACACGCATTCCCGAATGCGATCGCGCTGAATCTGCCCGGGCACGGCGGGACTCCCGGATCCGCGGCGACGATCGGCGAGTTTGCGGATTTCGTCGAAGCGGAACTTCGCGCACGCGATCTTTCGAACGTCTTGCTCTGCGGTCACTCGATGGGCGGCGCGATCGCCCTCGAGCTCGCACTACGCGGTACTGCCGGAGTGAACGCGCTGGCATTGGTCGGCTCCGGGGCTCGCTTGCGCGTGAATCCGGCCTTTCTCCAAGCATTGCGCGATGACGTTCGCGCCGGTGCTCGAGCGCTCGCGCCGTTCCTTTATGCCGAGCTGGATCGCGAGCGTGAAGAGCAGACCGTTGCCGATTTCGAACGAACCGGTGGCACGCAATCCGTGCGCGACTTCGAGGCTTGCAACGCGTTCGACGTGACGGAACGCCTGCCTGAGTTGTCCCTGCCGGTTCTGGCCCTGACGGGCGAGCGCGACGCGATGACGCCGCCGAAATACGCGCAATTCTTGGCCGGCCGGGTTCCGGACGGCCGACTGCGAATAGTGCCGGAAGCCGGCCACATGCTCATGCTCGAGGCGCCGGCGGAGACGAATGCCGCCCTGGCCGCGTTCGTCCAAGAAGTCGAACATCGTTAGGAAAGGTCCCCGAATCTTGCGCCGTTCCGCCGTTGCGATGGCAATCTGTTGTATCTTTGTCCTGCTCGGAGCCGTCAAACACCCCCCGCCGACGCCCACGCCCACGCCGTCACCAGTCCCCACGCCGCCGATGCCCGTGGTCATGTTCTATCCGTTTACGGTCAATGGTGAGGCCGACAAAAATGCGGGCCTCAAACTTGCGACGTTGTACATGGCGCAGATTCAACACGACGGCGGCATTACGCTTTTGCCGGTAGCACCGATGGATACGCCGCGTACGAACTATCTCGTGAACGCCCAGAAACTCAACGCCGATTACTACGTCTCCGGCTATTTGACGCCGCTGGGCGAGCAAGTCGCAATCGTCGAACAAATCGTCAGCACGCAAACCGGCTCGATCGTGTGGTCAAATACCGCGCAAGTGCTGACGTACGCGGATGCGCTCTCTGAAGCGCAATCGGTTCGCATTGCGGTCCTACGCCATGCGGGCCGCCTGGAAGCCCAATATCAAGCCCAACAGGAAGCGCGCGCCACGCCGACCCCGGCGGCCGCGAACGAAACCGAGACGAGCATCGGATCGATTTTGGGAATCTTCAAGCGCCATCCGAAACAGCAAGTCGCGCTGGCACCGGGACAAAAACCGGCCGCGCCGGTCGTCGTCGGCGACGTCGGAGCTCCGAACGCTGCCGATGCGGGAACCGCCGCCTCAGTGCTCGAGCACGCCATGGACCGCGCGTATAACGTCACGCGTGCGAAAACGTGCGCGGGATCGACGGGCACGATCGCGACAGGCAGCCTGCACAGCGAACAAACGAAGAGCCTGCCGTCGTACACGCGGCAGGTTTTCACGCTCAACATCGTTCGGTGCAGCGGCGGTCAGTTGTTCTCGACCACTGCAAGTGCCTCGTCGATCGACGACGCCATCAACGAAGCCGTGAACCGCTACATCACGGCGCACCCCAAGAACGCCTAGTCAGCCTTCTTCCGCTTCGCGTTCGTCCAAGAGTCCGAGCGGCAAGTCGACTTCGATACGCCGCGCACCGATGTCGATGTGTTTGACGAACGCGCGCACCAACGGCACGCGGGCGTTTCCGACGACGAGCAGGTCTTGCGCGTAGTGCTCGATCGCATCGACCTTGCCGAGGTCCGTTCCCGAAGGATCGAACAGGCGGCACCCGACCAGGTCTTCGTCGAGAAACTCATCGGGGCCGAGGCGAAAGAGATCCTTTGCGGCGAACATGCGCGCTCCGGCGAAACGCAGCGCAGTTTCCGTGGTTTCGACGCCCGCAAAGCGCACCAGCAATCTCGCCTTGTGTTCGCGCACCGCCGCAACCGTCACCGTTTCAGACGTTCCGCCTCGGAGTTCCGCGCGCAGCCGTGCGCCGCTGCAAAAAACGCTGCGACCCGCGCTGGTCGGGTCGCATTTCAGTTCCCCATGAACCCCAAAGACGCCGGCAATCGAACCGGCGAGCCGGTCACTCGGCGTCGTCGGCGTCGGCCTCTTCGTCTTCGAGAATCTCGTCAGAGTCGAGAATGTCCACGGTGATTCTGCCTTCTGCGGTGGCGCGCACGATGGTGCGCAGCGCCTGCGCCACACGTCCGCTTCGTCCGATGACTTTGCCCAAATCTTCGGGATCGACCACGAGCTCCACCACGGGTTGGCCGTGTTCGCCCGCAAACGTGTCAATCTCCACGGATTCCGGCTTGCTCACCAGTTTCTTCGCAAGGAACTCGAGCAGTTCGCCGGCACGCTGCTGCGACGCCGCTGGATCCTTCGGTGGACGATGCTCGCGGCGCGGCTCGCGCCGGCCGCCGGCGCCACGATCGCGAAAGCGCCCTTCACCCGTCGCGCGACGGCGCGGCGTTTCTTCTTCGGGCTCGATGTCGTCGATGATCGTTTCGTTCGAAGCGATCTTTCGGGCACCAAGCGTGGAGCGGCGCTCTTCCTCTTCCTTCTCTTCTCCGAACAGGCCGAACTCGTCGTCGAACGAGCTCACTACTCGGCCTTCTTCTTGGGCGCGCGCTTCGTCGCCGGAATCGCGCCGCGTTCGACGAGACCTTTTTCCGCAAAGAGCCGGCGCACGGGGTCGGACGGTTGGGCGCCTTTCGAAAGCCATTCCTTGGCTTTGACTTCGTCGATCACCACGGTCTTCGGTTCGGTCCGCGGGTTGTAATGTCCGAGAATTTCGATGAAGCGTCCGTCGCGCGGCGAGCGCGAATCTGCAACGACGAATCGATACGTGGGTTGTTTCTTTGCGCCCATCCGGCGCAGTCTGATCGTAACCATCTGTGTCCTGTAAGGTCGGTTATTGTTTGCCTAAACCAGGCATTGGTAGCGAAGGCACACGCGGCATTCTGCCTTTCTTGCCGCCGAGTTGCTTCATCATCTTTTTAGCGTCGTCGAACTGCCGGATCAGGCGATTGACGTCGGAAACGTGCGTTCCGCTTCCCAGCGCGATCCGCTTACGGCGAGAGCCGTTCAGGATTAGCGGGTTGGTCCGCTCGCGCCGCGTCATCGAGCAAATGATCGCCTCGACTTTGCCGATTTGCCGCTCGTCTACCTCAAAATCTTTCGGCAGCGCCCGCGACATCCCGGGAATCATCTTGAGAATGTCTCCGAAAGAACCCATCTTGCGCACTTGGCGGAGTTGGCCGAGAAAGTCGTCCAGCGTAAACTGCTGGCGGAGCATCTTTTGTTCGAGCTCCTTGGCTTGGTCCTCGGAATAAACGCTCTGCGTGCGTTCGATCAGGGTGAGCACGTCGCCCATTCCCAAAATTCGCTGTGCCAGTCGATCCGGGTGGAACGGCTCGAGGGCCGAGAGTTTCTCGCCGACGCCGACAAACTTGATCGGTGCGCCGGTTACGCTGAAAATCGACAGCGCCGCGCCACCCCGCGTGTCGCCGTCCATTTTCGTTAGGACGACCCCCGTAATTCCGATACGATCGTTGAAGCCTTTCGCGACGTTCGTGGCTTCTTGTCCGGTCATCGCATCCGCAACGAGCAGAATCTCCTTCGGATGCGTGGCGTCTTTGATCTCCGCCAGTTCGTGCATCAGCGCGTCGTCGATCTGCAGGCGACCCGCCGTATCGAGAATCACGGTCGAGAGGCCTACGCGTTGCGCCTCGCGCACGCCGGCGCGAACGATGTCGATCGGATTGCCCTGACCCTGCTCGAACACGGGAACATCGATTTGCTTGCCCAGCGTTTGTAACTGCTCGATGGCGGCAGGGCGGTAGACGTCGGCTGCAACGAGCAACGACCGGCGGCCTTGCTCCTTCAGACGAAGCGCGAGCTTGCCGGCCTGCGTCGTTTTCCCGGAGCCTTGCAACCCCACGAGCATGATGATCGATGGCGGCGCGTCCGAAAATTGCAGTCGCGCTTGCGCTCCGCCGAGTAGTTCCACCAACTGGTCGTGAACGATCTTTATGATCGTTTGCGCGGGCGTCAACGATTCAAAAACGTGCTCGCCCACGGCTTGCGCCTTCACTTTCGCCACGAACTCTTTCGCGGCCGAAAGCGCCACGTCGGCTTCAAGCAAAGCGATGCGTACTTCCCGCATCACTTCGTTGACTTCGCTCTCGCCGAGCTTCCCGCGTCCGCTTAAGCGGCTGAAGACCGCCCCTAAGCGCTCTGATAAACTGTCAAACAAAAAGCGTTACTCTTTTGCAGTGGCCTCATCGACGCGCTTCACGGCATCGCCGACCGTTTTGATTTTCTCGGCTTCTTCGTCGGGAATGTCGATGTTGAACTCCGTCTCGAAGGCCATTACCAGCTCGACTTGATCGAGCGAGTCAGCGCCGAGGTCGTCGGTAATGGACGCTTCTGGCGTGACTTCATCTTCGTCCACCCCAAGCTGCTCCACGATGATCTTCTTGACTTTGTCGAACGTTGTTGACATTACGTCTCCTCTGATAGACGGTACTTACATCACGAGGCCGCCGTCGACGACGAGGGTTTGCCCCGTCATATAGGCAGCGGCATCCGAACAAAGAAAACTCACGATTCCGCTGACGTCTTGGGGCGTCCCGACCCGACCCAGCGCGATCGACTTCGAAACACTTTCTCGCCCTTCGGCAAGGAGATTCTCGGTCATAGACGTCTCGATATAGCCGGGCGCGACGGCGTTGACTCTTATGTTCCTCGAACCCAATTCCTTCGCCAGCGATTTTGCGAGCCCGAGCAGGGCCGCCTTCGTCGCGGAATACGCCGTTTGTCCCGCATTACCGGTCAAACCGACGATGCTGCTCATCAGCACGATCGAACCGAACCGTGCCTTCATCATGGGCCGAGCGACGGCGCCGCACAGATAGAACGCCGACTTCAAATTCACGTCAATCAGCTGATCGAGTGTTTCCGGCCGCAAGCGCATCAGCAGCGAATCGATCGACTGCCCCGCATTGGCAATCGCGAAATGTACCCCGCCGAATTCCTTCACCGTCTGCTCCACCGCGTTTTCGATCGCCCCGCGCGTTGCGACGTCCGCCTCGAGAACGAGCGTAGCCGCGCCGTCGCGCGCAGCGCGGCACGCCGCGACCGTTTCGTGCAACGCGCTCCGATCGCGCCCCACGAGCGCGACCGCCGCACCTTGGCGCGCAAAGTCAACGGCGATCGCGCGCCCGATGCCGCGACTCGCTCCGGTGACGAACGCGACGCGTCCTTCGAAATTCACGCGCTCACCGGTGCATTGAGTGCCGCGCGCAACCGTTCGACGCCTGCCGAGTCGCTCACGTTGAGCACTTCGGGCGCATTCGGGATTCGGCGAAAGAGCGGAGCCATCACGCCTTTGTCTCCGCTGAATTCGACGATCAGGTCCGGCTTGAATTCCAGCAGGCGCAACGAGGCATCGTGCCAGCGCACTTCACTGGTGATTGAACGGACCAGGTTCTCGCGAATCTCTTGCACCGAAGTGTACGGTTTGGCCGTTACGTTGGACACAACGGCGAACTTGGGGATTTCGATGCGTGCCGATTCCACCGCGCGAGCAAAGCGGGGGATTGCAGGCTCCATCAGCTCGCTGTGCCAGGCTCCCGAAACGTTGATGTCCACCACCCGCTTCGCGCCGGCTTCCAGCATCACGTCATTCGCTGCCGCAATCGCAGCCCGGTCGCCGCTAATCACGATCTGCGTCGGGGAATTGAAGTTTGCGAGCTGTAGGCGCATGCCCGTATCGCGCCGCACACGTTCTACGCCCGCGCGAATCGCTGCATCGTTCAAACCCAGCACCGCCGCCATCCCGCCCGGAGCGGCCTCCGCCGCGGCTTGCATGGCGTTGGCGCGTTCGGCGACGACGCGCAACGCTCCATCGAACGCGATCGCATCCGCGATCGTGAGACTGCAGAATTCGGCAAATGAATGTCCCGCACTCACGATGGGCGTCGTGAAGGGGCGACCTGCTTCGTAAAGAGCCAAGTTTGTGACGAAGATTGCCGGTTGCGAGAATCGTGTTTCACGCAAACGTTCGTCCGGGCCGTTCTGGATCAGGGCGAAAAGGTCGTACCCCAGCACGTCGTTTGCGCGATCGAAGAGCGCTTTGGCGGCCGACGATTTCGCTGCGATATCGGCCCCCATACCGACCGCTTGCGAACCTTGACCGGGAAACACCACGCCGAGGCGCTTGCTCATGCCGCCCACTTCCAGGTGACCGCGCCCCACGACAGGCCCCCGCCGAAGCCCACGAACACGATGACGTCGCCGTTTTTCACGCGTCCGCTGCGCACCGCTTCTGAGAGTGCGATCGGAATCGAAGCCGCCGATGTGTTCCCGTATTCGTGGATGTTCACGAGGACTTTGTCGGACGGCATCTCGAGATATTTCGCGGCCGCATCGATGATGCGTTTGTTCGCTTGATGCGGAATCAACAGGTCGAGATCGGCATGGGTAAGCCGGGCCTTTTCGAGCGCCCTCTCCGTCGCGTCGATCATCTTGGTGACCGCGAATTTAAAAACCTCACGACCTTCCATATAAATGTATTGCTCGCCGGCGTCGTAACGAAGCGGATCGAGAGCATAGCGTGATCCGCCGGCGGCGACGCGTAGCAGCTCCGGCTTGCTGCCGTCGGAGCCGAGCTCGCTGGATAAGAACGAATCCTGCGCGGACGCTTCCAAAACAACCGCACCGGCTCCGTCGCCAAACAGGATCGCCGTCGCGCGGTCCTTGCGGTTGACGATTTTTGTGAGCGTTTCGGCGCCGATGAGCAGGATGCGCTTGTAGACCCCGCTGCGGACTAAACTGGCCGCTACGGTCAAACCGTAAATAAATCCGCTGCATGCGATCTCGATATCGAACGCCGCTTTGTTCTCGGCGCCGAGCTTTGAGGCGACGATGCACGCCGTGGCCGGGAAAGGAAAGTCCGGGGTGACGGTTGCCACGATGAAGCAATCGATGTCGTGCGGATCGACACCCGCATCGTCGAGCGCGGCCCGCGCTGCGACGAGCGCCAGATCGCTCGTGGCTTCGTCAATGCCGGCGACGTGCCGGCGTTTCATTCCGGTCCGAGTGGTGATCCACTCGTCGCTGGTATCGAGAATCTTCTCGAGATCCGCGTTGGTGATGACTTTCTCGGGAGCGTAGTGACCGACTCCCGTGATCTTGACGCCGGAGCCGTTCAAGATGCGCTAGGCGTGCTCGTGACCGGCGTGCTTGTCTTTGATCTCCACCACTTGACGACCGGCATACGTCCCGCAATTCGCGCATACGAAGTGCGGGCGCTTCGGCGCATGACACTGCGGACACTCCACCGTCGTGACGGCATTCAATTTCCAGTTTGCGGCGCGCCGGCTGCGCGTTTTTGACCGCGGGGTCTTCCATTTCAGATTTGCCACTCTACTACTCCGTTGAACCGGCGCAATCGCACGCACCGGAAAGTTTGTTCTGCCCGCAACGATCGCACAATCCCTCACACCGCTCGTCGCAGAGCACCGTAAACGGCGCCGCGCTGAACACGAGTTGCCGCGTGAGATCGGCTACGTCAAGCCGGTCACCCGACAGGACGTTGCTCTCGCCGAAAGGGTCGTCCTGGAAAGCACTACGCGACTCCAGGCGCTCCTCAACGGCGAGATGCATCGGTTCGTGGACCCCTTCCAAACACCGGTCGCAATCGCCGCGCGCCTCGACATCGATCGTTCCGACGATCTCGAGGCACCGGTCGACGCCGCGAACTTCGAGCGCAACCCGAGCCGGTTCCGGAAAGCTCCAGCCTTCGAACGCCTCGATGGGAACGCAATCTTCGATTTGCAGTGTCCGCCGGCTGCCCGCTAGAAGCGCGCCGACGTCGACGGTGTGTGCTGAAGTGGCCATAAACATGCGAGCGGGGGCCCCGCTACCGCAGCCCCCGTGAAACCCGCCTCATTGTATGGGTCGCCGCCCCGTCTTGTCAAACGCGGAGGCGGCGTGAATGCGCTCATGAGATGAACGTACTGAACGTGGCCTTCGGGCCGCAAATCGCGGCGGCGGCCGCCCGCCACGGCCTCGACCCTCGCCTTCTCGCGGCCGTCGCCGCCCAGGAGACCGGCGGACCCGGCGCCACCAGCGGCCGCAACGTCGTCGGCGATGGAGGCCACGGCCGCGGGCTTTTCCAGATCGACGATCGCTGGCATGCCTTCGCAGCGACTCCGGCGGCGATGGACCCGGCCCAAAACGCCGACTATGCCGCGGGCATGCTCAGCGGCCTCCTCGCGCAGAACGGCGGCGATCTTCACCGGGCGCTTTCTTCTTATAATGCCGGTGACCCGAACGCGCAGGGAACGATCACCGCCTGGCCCGACGGCCGTCGCTTGGGATACGCCGACTCGGTCATGCGTCACTACGCGCAAATCCAAGCGCAAGCGCCCGCGGACGCGCCTGCAGCCGCGACGACCGGTGCGTGCCCGGTCGACGACAGCGGCCTCATGGATCAACTCTCGCTCCTGCAATCGATGTCGCTCGATACGCAACCGCAAACCGTGGGCCCGAACATCCAACCGCAAACCGTCGCGCAGATGAATGCAAATCACACGACGTCATACGCCGGTCTCTTGGGCGGCGACGACACGTAAGGAGCAACATGGGCTTCAATCTCGGAACAGCGCTCGGAGGCGCCTTGACGGGACTCTTCACGACGGGCAATCCCATCGTCGCGGGTGTCGAAGGCGTAGCGGGAGCATTCGGCGGTGCATCGGGTGTCGGCACGGCCGGCAACGGCATCGTCGGCGCGCTCAACGCGGCATCCGAAGCCGACAACATCGCATTGATGGCGGAAAATCTGCGCCACCAGTCCGCGATGGAATGGCAGGCCACGTGGTTCGATGAGATGATGGATGAGAAGTCTGAGACGATGCGCGAATCCAATACGCTGCGCGACGTTGATATGGAAGAGCGCAAAGCGGACAATCAAATCACGAAGAAGTTCATCGCGAGCATCACCGAGTGATCGTCACGCCTCCACATCGCGCTCGCGAACCACGAGTCGCGGCGCCGGCTGCGCGCCGCCCGGCGCCTCCGGCTGCGACCGACGACGGCGAGGCCGCGGTCGCCGCACAGCGGGCGCAGTTCGATTTCGTACTGGAGGAGCGCGCCGAGCTGGCGCGCGAGTTCAACGAACTCCGGCTGCTCGAGATGGAGCAGCTCAAGCAAGACGACGACATCGTCAAGAAGTGGATCGCAATGATCTAGCCCCGCCCCGCCAGGGCGTGCTACAATCTCTGCTTCGACCCTTCGAGGCTCGCTAACGCTCGCGCCTCAGGATGACAGCGAAGTTGCCGTGCGAAGGTCCCTCACGCGAGCGACCCTTCGAGACGCCGGCTTCGCCGGCTCCTCAGGGTGACACGAGAATGTTGAGCGAGCTTTCCTGCGACGACGACCCTTCGAGGCTCGCTAACGCTCG
>JAFAIW010000134.1 GCA_019236495.1 Vulcanimicrobiota bacterium
AATCATCGCTCGCAACGCGCCATCGTCGACCGATTCGATCAGATCGCGGGCTCGTGCAAGCTGCTCGCGCGCCGCCGGAAAGTCGCGGCTGACCGCGTCGTAGTAGCCGAGCAGCGATACAATCGAGGCCTGCAGCGATACCGGTAAGTTTTTGCGATCGAGCGAGCGCAGCGTTTGCATGGCCTTGTCCGCCAACGGCGATGCGAACGCTTTCGCGGCGTAGCGGTACCCGATCTCCGCACGCGAACGCGGATCGGTTTCACCGTCGATGGCGTTGCGGAAGCGTGCGGCGACCGCCGCAAAGCGCCCGCGATGCGATTCCAAAAACGCATCGCACGCAATCAGACGCGGACGATCCGCAATTATTTCCGCCGGCAGACTCGCGAGCGCGATCCCTACCAAATCCTGCGCGCCTCGCTCGATCAGCTCGAACCCTTCCGCCTCGAGCAGATGGGCTATACCCCGCTCGTCGGCGGCACGCGTGTAGGCAACGAGCGCCTCTTCCGATTCGCCCTCGTTCTTTAGCACCTGCGCCGCGCGCCGCACCGCATCCCGAAATATAGCTTCACCGCGCAACTGCAGCTGCGCTTCTAAGAACTCGCCGAAGAGGTCGTGCAAGCGATAGCTGTCGTCGCCGGTTCGTTCGACAAACGCGATCTTCGCGCGCAGTCGGTTGAGCAAGAGCATCGCGTCGTCGTATCCCGCTTTGTTCATCCAGCGAATGCGTACCACCGGATAGACCGCGGCATCGAGCAAGAACGTCTGCTCGCGTTCGCCGAGCTCGCTGAACACTTGCTCGGTCAGATAACGAAAGATGAATTCGCGGGTTTCCGAAGCGATTTTGCGCAGGTTTTCGGTGTCGGTCGATCCGTGCAACGCAAGCGCCAGGCCGGTCGGCCACCCGCGCATCAGATTCGCGAACGCGCGAACCTCGCCGGGGTCGACCGCGAGATCCGCGTGCGCCACCAGCTCGGTGGCTTCGTCGACGTTAAAGCGCAAATCCGATTCCTCGATCGGCATCTGCGCGCGGCCCGCGCCCACCCACGAAGCGACCGGAAGCTGCGATGCGTCGCGCGTCGCAATCAGCCAGCGTTGCGTGCGGGGAGCGCGTTCCACCAGCAACGCGACGAGCTTGCCGACCTCGGGATCGGAGGCGACGTGCAAATCGTCGATTGCGACCAGCCCCGCGAAGTCGCGTAGATGCGCGTGCAGCCAATCCGCCAATTCGACCGCAGGCGCGTTCGAGCCGGCTGCCGGCGCGGCGCCTTGTCGCAGCGCGGAGCGCAACGCCGGGAGTTGCGTTTCCAGCGCCTCGGCGAAGCCGCGTACGAATCCGGCGAGCGTTGCGTGACTGCGGCGCACGTCGAAACGCACGAGCGGCCCGGCGCCGCCGCTCAAGTATTGCGTGACGAGGGTTGTTTTGCCGAAGCCCGCCGGAGCTACGATCAACGCGACCGGAAACTGCATCGCCTCGCGCAATTGCTCGAGGAGTCGGGGCCGAGAAACCATTTCGTGCGAACGAATGCGCTTAAACTTTCTTAAGATCCGGTAACTGCCGTTAATTCCTCTCCCCTCGTGTATCGCCTACAATCGAGGCTATGATGAGGAAAGCGCTTTTTTCCGCCATGCTTTTTGCGTTGCTCGCCGGGCCGGCAACGGCCGGTACGACGGGGCGACTGAACGGCACTGCGACCGACGCAAAATCCGGCGCGGCATTATCGGGCGTGCGCATCACGGCGGTGAGTCCGTCGCAAAGCGTTGCGGCGGCAACCGGTAACGCGGGGCGCTTCTCTTTCATCTCGCTATCTCCCGACACGTACACGATCTCGGCGCAGAAAACGGGGTACGATTCGCAGTCGTCGATCGTGGTCGTGCAAGCCGATCAGGCGATCACTGCCAACTTTGCCTTACAGCCGTCGTTGAAAACGATCGGCACCGTGATCTCGCGCGCGTCGAACGCGCTGGTGAAGCCCGGCACCATTTCCGACGTCTACACCGTCAGCGCCGCGCAGCAGCAACGTCTGGCCGCGATGGGCGGCGGCGGCGGATTGAACATCGCGTATTCCGCCATTCGATCCGTGCCGGGCATCTACGTGCCGCCCAACCAAACCGGGTTCTTTCAAATCTTGCACATTCGTGGGGGCGACTACGATCAAACCGGCTACGAGCTG
>JAFAIW010000168.1 GCA_019236495.1 Vulcanimicrobiota bacterium
CGAATCGCCCGAACAACGGAACCGTGAATCGCCCGAACAACGGAACCGTGAATCGCCCGAACAACGGCGGCAATCGCCAGAACAACGTGAACGGCGGGAATCGCGGCAACGGAAACTTCTCCGGCAACACCGTGAACCGCGGCGGAAACACCGTGAACGTCAATCGGACCGTGATCGCCAACCCCATTTACCGTGGACCGGCATGGGGCTGGAATCACGGCGTCGTGTGGGCACCCGCGCCATATTATTGGGGCGGCGGATTCTGGGGAGCGTTTGCCATCGGCGCGACTTCAGCCGCTATCTACGGAACGATCGTGCGCAATAACACGACGTACACGTCGTATCAAGTCGCGCCGAGCAGTCCCGGCGCAACGCTCCTTTCCAATTACGGACTCACGCAAGTGCAGTGCGGACCGTCGAATCTCGTGGTGATCGACGGCCCGAACAACAGCGTCATTTGCGCGAATCCGAATGCGACGGTGGCCGCGGGGTACTACACGATCGACTCTTCGAATCTTTCAATCGTTTCGGCCTGATCGCGTCGTGCCGGACAGCGATGCGCACTTTGCGGGCTCGATCCCGCAAGCGTACGAACGTCATCTGGTGCCCTTGCTTTTCGCGCCGTACGCGGAGGATCTCGTTGTCCGCGCGCGGCGGACCGGAGGCCGTCGCATTCTCGAGATTGCGGCCGGAACGGGCGCCGTCACGCGTGCGCTTGCAGGTGCGTTGCCGGACGCGCGCATCGATGCGACGGATCTCAACGAAGCGATGGTGGCAATCGGCGCGGAACTCATTGCCGGCCCGAACGTGCACTGGTACGCGGCGGATGCGGCGGCGTTGCCGTCGGAACCAGCGTCGTTCGAGTTGGTCCTCTGTCAGTTCGGCGTCATGTTTTTCCCGGATCGCGTTCGAGCATTTCGCGAAACTCGCCGCGTCTTGGCGCCCGGCGGAACGTTCCTTTTCAATGTGTGGGACGGCCTGGAGAACAACGACGTCGCGCGCCTCGTATGCGCGGGCGCGGACGAAGTATTTCCCGAAAATCGCCCACAATTTCTTCGCCGGACTCCCTACGGTCACGGCGATCCGGCATTGATCGCAAGCCAATTGAAGGAGGCCGGTTTCGGCGACGTTGCCTACGAGGCCGTCGAGCGCCGCAGCCGCGCCGCGTCGCCGCGCGAAGCGGTACTAGGCTTTTGTCACGGCTCACCGCTTTGCGCCGAGATCCTCGAGCGCGATCCCGCCGCGCTCGCGCGCGTCGTCGATGCTGCGGCCCGTGCGATTGAAACCGAATTCGGCGACGGCCCCGTGGATGCGCGGATGCGCGCATTCATCTTCGCGGCGAAGTGAAGTCTCGCATTGGGGCGATCGCGCTGATTCTGGCGTTCGGCGCGCTCAGCGCGACCATGCCGGACCGTTACCGCATCGCCCCCGTTCTCGTGTACGCCGACGTGGGGATCATGATCGTGGCGATGTTGGTGGCGGCGACCGCGGCGCCCGCATCTTCCCTGCGGCGCATCGAACACGCCGTGATGCTCGCGGCGGTGACGGTCGCGTTCATCATCAACGCCTTGAGTCTCTTCGACATCCTCGACGCGCTCATGTACCATCCCGCGACACTGAAACCGCTCCCGCTCTTCTTTACCTCCGCTTCGATTTGGACCGCGAACATTTGCGTCTTCACGCTTCTCTACTGGTTGATCGATCGGGGCGGTCCGGATGCGCGTGCTGCGGGGACCGGTGCCTACCCCGACTTCGATTTCCCCGCGATGTCCGACGCCTCGAAAGTTCCGCCGAACTGGCAGCCGGGAATCATCGACTACTTTTTCATCGGGTTCACCGCCAACACGGCTTTCGGACCGACCGAAGCTATGCCGCTGACCGAGCGAGCGAAGCTGCTCGTCATCCTGCAGAGTCTCGTGTCGCTCATTACGATCGTCGTGGTCGCCGCGCGCGCCATCGGCGCGACGGGATAAGGCGGCGCTCACGTAGCGGAAGCTCGCACCTCATTGAACGACGAATTCTGCTGGAGCAGTAATGCGAACATACGTTCGCGTTGCCTCAGGCCCTCTCTGGGCGTATAGTGGTGCAAAGTGGTGTATGGTGGTGCCTAAGGGAGGATAGATGCACGCGGAATTGCCGCGTTTTACGGGGTCGGTCGAGCACGCTCTTGACGACAAGAGCCGCCTGATCGTTCCCGCGCGGTTCCGCGAGCGCTTGGGAACCGGCTTCGTTCTGACCATCGGGGAGCCGGATCCGTGCCTTGCCCTCTATCCGCAAGCGACCTGGGCCGAGTTCTGTAGCCGGCTCGAAGGGGCCCCACGCAAAGATGAGCGCTTCCGGCGCTTCGTCCGTCATCTCTTCGCGCACACGGAAGAGGTGGCGTGCGATGCGCAGGGGCGGCTGGTGATTCCGGCAGCGTTGCGCGCGCACGCGAAAATCGAGCGCGACGTCGTGTCGATCGGCACGCTCACCCGCGTGGAGCTTTGGGCGAAAGAACGGCTCGCTGCGCACGCCGCACCCGAAGGTGAGGTCGCAGATTTCATGGCCGAGCTTGGACTCTACTGATGATCGAGAGCCTGCGGCATGAGTCACGTCCCGGTACTCTACACTCCGGCGCTGGAGTATTTGGCGATTCGGCCTGGCGGCACGTATGTCGATGCAACCTTTGGCGCGGGCGGCCATTCGCGTGGGATCCTGGAGCGTCTGACGACGGGCCGGTTGATCGCACTGGATGCGGACCCTTCAGCCTCGATGCACGTGCCGGCTCATCCGGCGTTTACGTTCGTTCACGCCAATTTTCGCGAATTGGATCACGTCTTGGAGGCGCTGCGCGTGCCGGTCATCGACGGCATTTTGTTCGACTTGGGAGTTTCGTCCATGCAATTTGACCAAGCCGAACGCGGTTTTTCGTTCCGCGAATCCGCCCCGCTCGACATGCGTATGAATCCGCAGTCCGGACGCAGCGCGTATGACGTCTTGGCTACCGCAACGGAACGCGAGCTTGCCGATATATTCTTTTTCTACGGGCAAGAACGTTCGGCACGTAAGATCGCGCGCGTGATCGTGTCGCGCCGCACCGTGGGGCAATTGCCCACCACGACCGTGGAACTCGCCGCTTTGATCGCGGGCTTACTTCATCGAAAGGGCGAGCGCGAGAAAATCCATCCTGCCACCCGCGTTTTCCAAGCGCTGCGCATCGCGGTCAACGACGAGCTCGATGCCCTCGGCGAAGGACTGCACGTGGCGATCGGCCGCCTTCGTTCCGCCGGCCGGGTCGTTGCCATCAGTTTTCATTCCCTTGAAGATCGCATCGTCAAGAACGCTTTTCGCTCCGACGAGCGGCTCGATGTGCTCACCAAGAAACCCATCGCACCGAGCGACGCGGAAATTGCCGAGAACCCCCGCGCGCGTAGCGCCAAGTTGCGCGCCGCCGAACGGAAAGTCAGTTGATGGTTGCACCCCGTCACCTTCAAGCAAAACCTCGCTTGCAGAATGCCCGTCGCGCGCGCCTTCGCACGGAAGCCCGCCGCGGGCACAACGCCCGGCGCCGTTACGTCCACATCCGGCGCTTCGTCGCCGCTCTCGCGGCGGTGGTCTTCCTTTTAATGAGCTATGTTTGGCTCTATTCGAACTTGACCAGCATGAATTACGCAATCGAGCGCGCCGACCGCGAACGGTCCGCCCTCCAAGATCAAACGGCGCGGCTGGACGATCGGATCGCGGAGCTGCGTTCGCACGAGCGCTTGGCCGCCATTGCCTCGTCGCTCCACATGCGCGATGCCCAGCAATATGCCATCGTCGCGTTGCCGCGGCCGGCAAAGCCGATGCAAGCGCGCATCGCGTTGTTTGCCGCGTTCAGCTGGTTCGGCTCGCACTAGCCTTTTAAATCGATGCACCAGCGCACGTTTTCTCGCGTGGGTCCGAGGCGTGCAAAGTGGGTCTTTTATGTGCTTTTTGCAATCGGGGGATTCTTGGTATGGAGGCTGTGCGACGTGCAGCTGCTTCACGGACCTGTCTACGCGAAAGAAGCCCTCGAACAGCGCTCCGACACGATCGAACTTTTCGCGCGTCGAGGTAGCATCCTCGATCGCGACGGCAACGTGATGGTGCGTTCGTTGCCGTCGGAGAGCGTGTACGCCGTGCCGAGCCAAATCAGCGATCCCGATGCCGTCGCCGCGAAACTGCAAGGGCTCTTTGGAAGGCTCGATGCCGGTACGGTGACGGCGTTACATGACAAACGCATGCAGTTTGTTTGGGTCGCGCGCAAGATTCCGCACGACGAAGCCGTGAAGGCCGGGCAAATTGACGCGGACGGCATCAAGCTCAAAGAAGAGGACACGGGGCGGCGCATCGACATGGTTGGCCGGCTCGCTTCAACGGTGTTGGGCTTTGTGGGAATCGATGAAAACGGTTTGGATGGAATCGAATACGCACAAGACACGCTCTTGCGCGGCAGTTCCGGACGAATGACGTTGGAAGAAGACGAGTTTGGCCGCCCGTTGCCGTTCGGCCAACAGCGCATTCTCAAAGCAGCGCGGCCCGGCATGGACCTGCAGCTCACGCTCGATCCCTACCTTCAATACATCGCGGAAAATGCGCTGGCCTCGGCGGTGCACGACTGGCACGCGCGGGACGGGTCCGCTCTCGTCATGGATCCGAACACCGGCGCATTGCTCGCAGTCGCCAACGTTCCGGATTACGACCCCAACGATTTCGCGAAGGCGTCGCCGGATGCGCGACGCGACCGCGCGATCATGGATGCGTACGAACCGGGCTCGACCTTCAAGTTGGTTACGGCGGCAGCCGCGATCGAAAGCGGCAAGGTCGATCTTCGATCGCGCTTTCCCGCGCACGACGAACTGCAGGTCGGTGGGACGACGATTCACAACGCCGAGGACGGCTTCATGGCGAATCAAGGTTCGAGCGAAACGCTCGAGCAGATCGTCGCCTACTCGCACAATGTCGGAGCGGCCGAAGTCGGGATGTCGATCGGTGCGCGCACGTTCGATGCGATGTTGCGTGCCGCGGAATTCGGGCAGCCGACCGGCGTTGGGCTTCCGGGAGAGAACCCCGGCATCGTTCCGCCGCTCGACGAATGGAGCGGCTCTTCGCTTGCGACCATGTCGTTCGGCCAGGGCGTTTCGGTCACGCCGCTCGAGCTGGCACGATTCTATTGCGCGATTGCCAACGGCGGATTGCTCTTGCGACCGCACATCGTTCAAGCCGAGCTGGATCTCAACGGAAACGTCGTCCACGCGACCCAGCCCAAAGTCGAGCGGCGGATTTTTTCCGCGCGAACCGCCGCGACCTTACGGGAGTTTTTGCGCGCCGTGGTACTGCGTGGGACGGGAAACCCCACCGCGCAGGTGGCCGGATATACGACGGCCGGAAAAACGGGAACGGCGCAAATCCCGGAAAACGGCGGCTACGCTACGGGGCAATACGTCGCGTCGTTCGTTGGTTTCATTCCGGCGGAACGGCCGCGTTTCGTCATCCTCGTGAAGGTATCGCAACCGCGTGGTGCGATTTACGGCAGCGTCGTCGCGGCGCCCGTCTTCGCGGTCATCGCAAAAGAAGCGATGTTGCATGCGGGTGTGATGCCCGCGCCGTCGCCGGCGCCGGCGCGCTTGGTCCGGCGCGAGGCGGCGACGAAGTGATCGGCATGTCGCTCGAACCGACGGTGTCGTTGCAGGATCTCCTTTCCGCGCTGCAGGGCAATCTGATCGTGGAAGGCGACGCAGCGCGCCTGATTTCGGGCGTCACCGCGGATTCACGCGAGGTCGCCCCGGGAATGCTGTTCGTCGCATTACGCGGCACGCAAACCGACGGCCATCGTTTCATCGACGCCGCGATTGCGCGCGGGGCAGGCGCAGTGCTCGCCGAGGAGCGCTTCGCCCATCCGCCCGACGTGACGCTCCTCCTCGTTCCCGATACGACGATCGCCGTTTCGCGAATCGCGGACCGTTACTATGGAAGTCCGTCGCGTCACATGAGCGTCGTCGGCGTTACCGGGACGAACGGCAAGACCACGGTCGCGCACATGATTGCCGCCATCTTCAACGAAGCGGGCTTGCCGGCCGGCACGCTCGGAACGCTTGGCGTCAGCGTGGGCGAGCATCATCGCACCCTGCACAATACGACCCCACTTTCACTGGAGCTGCAGGCCGTGCTCGCGGAGCTGCGCGCGCTCGGCGCGGAGTACGTAGCGATGGAGGTGACGTCGCATGCCCTCGGGCTGGAGCGCGTTGCCGACGTACACTTTCAAACGGCGGTGCTCACGAACGTCACGCGCGACCACCTGGACTTTCACGGCGACGTCGAGTCCTACGCGCGAACGAAACGCCGGCTGTTCGAGATGGCCGGCGCGTGCGTCTTCAACCTCGACGATCCGTTCGGCGCGCGATGGTTCGCGGAATTCCACTCGAAAAAGATCGCGGTGAGCTACGCGCTCGAAAACGCTGCGGAAATTTGTGCACAGAAGATCGAGCTCGATCGCACGGGCTCGCGATTTACGATCGGCAAGACGCCGTTTACGCTCGCACTACCGGGACGCTTCAACGTTTCCAACGCGCTCGCCGCGGTGGCGGCAAGCAGTCACTTCGGCGTCGACCGGACGATCGCGGCACGCGCGCTCGCCCGGCTTCCGTCGTTGCCCGGACGCATGCAGCGCCTTTCCGCGGGCGGCATCGACGTCGTCGTGGATTACGCGCACACTCCCGACGCGCTCGAAAACGCGCTACGCGCCCTGCGCGAAACCGCGCACGGCCGGCTCTGGGTGGTTTTTGGTTGCGGCGGAGACCGGGATGCGGGAAAGCGCCCGCAAATGGGCGCGATCGCCGCCCAATTTGCGGACCGCGCGATCGTGACGTCGGACAATCCACGCACGGAAGATCCGCGCGCCATCGCCGATGCCGTTACGGCCGGTGCGCGCGCCGGCAAGCTCGACGTCGAGTTGGACCGGTCGCGCGCGATCGCGCGCGCCGTGGCGGACGCAAACGCGGGCGACGTGGTGTTGATTGCCGGAAAAGGTCATGAACGGCAGCAGATCGTCGGGACGCACGCGCTCCCATTCGACGACGTTGCGGTGGCCCGGGCGGCGCTCGAGAAGCGGGCCGAACGATGAGATTTGCGACGGCGCTAAAGGCGATGCAGGTGCTCGAAGCCGATGTCGACGCGCTCCCCGCGCAACTCGACGTGTCGACCGATTCGCGCGCGGTCGCGCCGGGACAAACCTATCTGGCGCTGCGCGGCGAACAATTCGACGGCCATGAGTTTATCGCCGATGCGGTGGCGAAAGGCGCGAGCGCCGTCATCGCGCAGCGTCGCGACGCCATTCCATCGGGCGTGCCGGCGTGCATCGTGAGCGATACGACGCGCGCGTACTTGGAAATCGCGTCCGCCGCCCGCGACGCATTTCGCGGGAGCGTGGTGGCGATCACCGGCAGCACGGGAAAGACCACCACCAAGGAATTTCTCGCTCAACTTCTCGCGCCGGACGTGCGGGTCGCCGCATCGCCGGCAAATGAAAATAACGAGATCGGCGTGAGCAAACTGCTTTTGTCTGCGCCGCGAGATACGGGCGTCCTTATCGTTGAGATGGGCGCGCGGCATCCCGGAGACATTCAGACGCTGGTCGATGCGGCGAAGCCGAATGTCGCGATTCTCACCAACATCGGCGAAGCGCACCTCGAGATTTTCGGATCACGCGGCGCGCTGGCGGACACAAAGTGGGCGATTTTCAACCGGGGCGCCCGCGCCGTGCTCAACGCGCGCGATGAGATTTCGCGCGAACGGGCCCGCTCGCTGGGCCGGCCCGCACGATGGTTCGGCCGTGGAATCGGCGACGTTCCGGCGGGTGCGCGCGGGGCTTTCGTGGTGGATCGCACGCACTTTCACGTTGTCGATGCGAAATCCGCGACGTACGAGACGCACGTCGGCGTTCCGGGCGACTACAACGTCGAAAATGTGGCCGCCGCCGCTGCCGGTGCGTTGGAAGTAGGCATCGATGGAGCGGCCCTTGCGCAACGTTTTGGATCGCTGCTTCTGCCGACCGGCCGCTATGAGGAAATTCGTTTGTCGAACGGGCCGCGCCTCATTTACGATGCGTACAATGCCTCGATGAGCGGCACCATCGCGACGCTCGATGCATTTGCACACGAACCCGGGAGGCGACGGATCGCGGTGCTTGGCAGCATGGCCGAGCTCGGGGTGGAGGCGCCCGAAATGCACGAGCGCGTGGGCGCGTGCGCGGCGCACGCACGTTTGGACGCTTTGCTCGTGGGCGGGCGTTTTGCCGACGACCTCGCGCGGGGCGCGCGCGACGCGGGTTTCGATTCCGGCGCAATCGTACGATTCGATACCAATGAAAGCGCGGTAGCATGGCTGCGCGACAACGCACGCCGCGACGACGTCGTTTTGCTCAAGGGTTCGCGCGTGTACAAGCTCGAGGAAATCGTGGAAGGGCTACGCGCGTGAGCCGCCCCATCGCCGTCGACCGGCCGGACGTGCCGGCGGGTATTCGCGCGATTCCCGTGCGCACGCCGATCGTTCGGCAGGGCGACGACCTCGCGTCCGCGGTCGTCGACGCGGTGCGCGGCATCGCTCGCGAAGGCGACGTCGTGGCAATTGCGGAGACGGCGGTCGCGATTGCGCAGGGGCAATCCGTTTCGGCGGAATTGGTTCGGCCCTCGCGCCTTGCCTATACGCTCTCGCGTTACGCCGATCCAATGGCCACCGTCAGCCAACCCGAATCGCTCCAGATCGTCATCGATCGCGAGGGAGCGCCGCGCGTTTTTTACGCGGCCGTCATGAACGTGCTCGGCCGTTTCGTTGGGCGCCGCGGGCTCTTCTACGAAATTCTCGGCGAGGCGATCGGCGCCATCGACGGCTATACGGGCACGATGCCGCCGTTCGAGCGAACGATCGTGTTCGGTCCAAAAGATCCGGATGCGTTCGCCCAATCGTTCACCGAGCTCTCCGGTCTCGCGTGCGCCATCGTCGACGCCAACGATTTGGACCGGGCGCACGTGCTCGGCGCTTCGCGCGGCGTCGATCGTGCCGCCATCGAGCGCGCCCTCCGTTCGAACCCGCACGGAAACTCCGACGAGCAGACGCCCGTCGTCGTGCTGAAATGGCGGGGCACGGGTGCGAACCCACTGTTCGAGGCGGCGCGATGATGACCGCAATCGTGCGCGCGTCCTTGCACCTTTGGCCGCTCGTGCTTTTTGGATTTGCCTTTGGAATCGTGGCGGGTGCGATCTTGCTGCCGGTTCTGCGCAGCCTTCAAGTCCGCCAGCACGCGTACGAAGACGCACCTGCGACGCATCAAGCAAAAACCGGTACGCCGACCATGGGCGGCGTGCTGTTCTTGATCGTCGCCGCCTTGATGTTTGCGGATATGACCGACCCGCTTCGCTACGCGTACGGTCTGCTGATTTTCGGATGCGGCGCGATCGGCTTCATCGACGACCGGCTCGGCATTTCAAAGGGCACGAACCGCGGATTGCGCGCCCGCACGAAGTTGCTGCTCTCGGCGCTGGTCGCGGTAACGTTTTTGAATCTCGCGGACCGTTCGTACGCGCTTTTTCCGCGCGACGTGCTCTTTCACACGGCCGCGTACTCGTTGGTGGCGCCGCATTGGCTGTGGCTGTTGCTCGGCATCGTGGCCGTTACCGGAACGGTGCACGCCGTGAACCTCACCGACGGTCTCGATGGCTTGGCGACGGGCGTTATCGTGCCGCCGCTGATCGTCTTCGCGATCATCGCTTATCCGTCAACGCTCGTCGGCGTCGCCAACGTGTTGGCGCTCACCACGGGAGCATGCCTGGCGTTCCTGGTGTTCAACCGTCATCCCGCCAAAATGTTCATGGGCGACACGGGATCGTTGACGCTCGGCGCGATCTTGTCGGGCGCTGCGATCTTGAGCGGCGAGATGCTATTGCTGGTAATCGTCGGGGCGGTGTTCTTGGCAGAGGCGCTTTCGGTGATGGTGCAAGTCGCATACTTCAAGCAAACGAAACGCCGCATTTTCCGCATGAGCCCCCTCCATCACCATTTCGAGCTGGGCGGCATGCCGGAGACGCAAGTCACGTTGCGCTTCTGGATCGCCTCGGCGCTGTGTTCGCTGGCCGGTTTGGCGATCGTCGCATGAGCATGGAAAGCTACGATCTCGAGTTCGGTGCCGGAGCGCGGGTTTTGGTGATCGGCCTCGGCAAGAGCGGGCTCGCAACGGTCGACGTGTTGCGTTCGCGCGGCGCGATTGTATACGCCACCGACGAGAAACCGCAATCGAAGCTGTCGAAGGAGCTTTCGATCCTCCGGGAACGCGGTGCGACCTTCGTTTCGCCAAACCGTCTTCGAACGATCGCTTCGAAGCTCGGCGTCGCGGTGATTTCTCCGGGCGTGCCGCTCACCAGCGCCGTGGCGCGCTCCTTGCCGATCGACGTGCCGGTTTTCAGCGAAATCGAGGTGGCCTACAGACTGTGCGAGGCGCCGATCATCGCCGTCACCGGAACCAAAGGAAAGTCGACCACCACCGCATTGATCGGACATCTGCTGCGCAGCGCGGGAAAACCCGTACGCGTCGGCGGGAACATCGGTAACCCGCTGATCTACGAAGCGGTCGAAGCGACGGCCGCCGAGTGGGTCGTGGCGGAGGTTTCGTCGTTTCAACTCGAGACGATTCGCTCGTTCAAGCCCCGCATTTCG
>JAFAIW010000152.1 GCA_019236495.1 Vulcanimicrobiota bacterium
TATCGGGGTCGTGCTGCGTCGAAACGACGACGGCGTCAACGCGAGTAGGCCGATCGCCATCGTACTCGACCGTCACTTGCGACTTGCCGTCAGGACGCAAATACGGAATGTCGCCGTTCTTGCGCACGGCCGAGAGATGACGGGTGAGATTGTGGGCGAGCACGATCGGCAACGGCATCAACTCGTCGGTTTCGCGGCAGGCGTAGCCGAACATCATGCCCTGATCGCCGGCTCCGGTGAGCTCGAACTCGTCGTCTTCGCCGCCCTTGGCTTCGAGCGATTTATCCACGCCCATCGCGATGTCGGGCGATTGCTCGTCGATCGAGATGCTCACGCCGCACGTCTCGGCGTCGAAACCGACCGCCGATTTGACGTAGCCGATCTCGCGAATCGTTTCGCGGACGATGCGCGGCATGTCAATGTAGGTCTTAGTCGTCACCTCGCCGGCCAGATGGATCTGCCCCGTGATCGCAAAGGTTTCGACCGCGACCCGAGATTCGGGGTCGTCGCGCAGCAATGCGTCCAGGATCGCGTCCGAAATCTGATCCGCAATCTTGTCGGGGTGGCCTTCGGTGACCGACTCACTGGTGAAAAATCGGCGCGCCATGTTTACGTGCCCTCCGACCACGATGCCATGTATTTCTCTTGCTCGGGCGTCAGCACGTCGATGTCGACGCCCATCGAGGAGAGCTTGAGCTTGGCTACCTCTTCGTCGATCTCGACCGGCACGTCGTAGACCTTCTTCTCCAACGCCTCATGCTGGCTCGCTAAGTATGCAGCGCAAAGCGCCTGATTCGAAAACGACATGTCCATGACCGCGGCCGGATGTCCCTCGCCGGCCGATAAGTTGACCAGCCGCCCGTCGGCGAGGATGCAGATCTTGCGGTCGTCGTGCAGCGTGTACTGCTCGACGAACGTGCGCGGCGTCGTGACGCCGCGACTGATGCGTCGGATGCCTTCGAGATCGAGCTCGTCGTTGAAGTGGCCGGAGTTGGCGACGATGGCGCCGTCTTTCATCAGCTTGAAATGCTCTTCGCGGATCACGTGGTAGTTACCGGTGACGGTCACGAAGACGTCGCCGATTTTCGCCGCGTCGGCAATCGGCATCACGCGATAGCCATCCATTTGCGCTTCGATCGCCTTGCGCGGGTCGACTTCGGTGACGACGACGTGCGCGCCCATGCCGGCCGCACGCGAGGCGACGCCGCGGCCACACCAACCGTAGCCGACCACCACCAGGTTGCGGCGCGCGAGCAACACGTTCGTCGCGCGAATGATGCCGTCGAGCGTCGACTGCCCCGTTCCGTAGCGATTGTCGAACATGTGCTTGGTCAGCGCGTTATTGACGGCGATCACCGGATACGGCAGGACGCCGTCCTTTTGCATCGCTTTCAAGCGAATGACGCCGGTGGTCGTCTCTTCGCACCCGCCGATCATGTCTTTGAGGAGCTCGTTGTGCTTCTTGTAAATCGTCGTCACCAGATCGCAGCCGTCGTCCATCGTCATATGCGGCTTGCTCGCGATCACCGACTCGATGTGCGAATAGTACGTCGCGTTGTCTTCGCCTTTGATCGCGTAGGTCGGGATGCCGAACTCGCACAGCGCCGCGGCGACGTCGTCTTGCGTCGAGAGCGGGTTGCTGGCGCACAGCGCAATCTCCGCGCCTGCGGCCTGCAGGGCCAGCATCAAGTTCGCGGTCTCCGTGGTGACGTGCAAACACGCCCCGATGCGCACGCCCGAAAGCGGCTTCGTTTTTTCGAAGCGCTCCTTCATTTGTGCGAGCACGGGCATGTACGCCGCCGCCCAAGCGATGCGCGAACGCCCGGCTTCGGCCAATGAAAGATCTTTGACATCCCCGCGCACGCCGGTGCGCGCTTCAAGAACTGGCAAAATGGACTCCTCGGAGGGAAAGGGAGGCGTAGCCTTTCTTCAACGGGCATCGGCGCTCCGGCACGAAAGAAGCGCCCCATGGAGACGCTTGATGGTTATTTAACCCGACTTGCGGGCTCCGGCGCAACCCCCGGAGGCGGCAGCGCTGCGATGTTTGTCGCGGCCGCCGGCGCGGCACTGGTCGCGATGGTGGCCCGCATCTGCGCCGGGAACCCCAAGTACGGCGAGCACGCGACGCTCCTCGAACGCACGCTTGCCGATGCGGAACGGCTGCGTGAGGAATTCGCCGCCGCACGCGTACGCGACGAAACCGCGTACGAGCGCGTGGTGGCGGCGCAGGCGCTGGCTCCCGGCGACGGGCGGCGCGCGCAGCTGGATGCGGCCCTCTTCGCGGCGGCCGCGGTGCCGCTCGAGAGCGCCGGTCACGCCCTGCACGGCCTTCACCTCGCGAGCGACCTCCTTGCCGTGGGCAATCGCAGCCTCGCCAGCGACGTCGGTTGCGCGGCGGAATTTTTCGGAGCGGCCATCGCGGCGTGCGCCTACAACGTGCTCGTCAACCATCGTTATATGAAGGAACGCGACGGAACGAGCGAGCAAGCGCAGCAGCTCGACGCCGTCGAAACCGAAGGACGGCGGCGGCTTCACGACGTCCGCGCGGGCGTCGCAGCGCTGCTGGCGCGATAAGGAGGTCGGGCGTGCGTACTCTTTCCCTGGTTCTGCTCTCGGCGCTGCTGCTCGGAACCACCGCGAAGCTGCACACCGCTCCGATCAGCACCGCGACGGCCGTACAGCTCTGCAAAGGATCGCTGGCGGTGGTAAACGTCGTCTCCGGACGCGTCATGATCTCGCCCTACCCGGGCTACAATATGTCGATTCAAACGGGGGCCGATCCGAAAGTACAGCACTACGTCGTGACGGCGCAAAAAGGACACAAAAGCGCCACGGTGACGATCGATACCGGCCGCGATCAGGTGACCATTAAGAACCTTCGCATTGAGAAAGGCGCGATCTGCGTCTTACCCGATTGAGAGCGCTTCCAAGAACGGGGCGATGTCTTTGCGTTCGACCTCCATGCCGACGCCGCGCGTGTGATAGCGGATATCGTGAAAATCCGCGCCGCCGCTCATGAGCAAACCGTGCGCGTTCGCTTTCTCGCGAAAATATTGGACTTGCGCCGCTTCGTGGCGCGGATAGAACACTTCCAGCCCGCGTAGTCCCTCCGGAACCAGCTCGTCGATGATCTCGTAATCGCGCAAGCGGCCCGGATGCGCGAGCACCGGCACTCCGCCCGAATCGAGAATCGCCGCAATGGCTTGGCTCGGCGTCACGTAGGTCGAGGGAACGTATCCCGCGCCGCCGCGCCGCAAGAGCACGCGAAACGCCGTTTCGACGTCGGCGACGTGACCGCGGCGGATCAACGCTTTGGCGACGTGCGGTCGCCCGAGCGCTGCGCCGTCGATCGCTTCGGCGATCACATCGTCGACTTCCAACGGATAGCCTGCGTCTTGCAGTTGCCCGACGATGGTTTTGATGCGCTCGGCACGCGCGTCGCGATTGCGCGCGATGAGGCCGGTCAGGACCGCGCTTTCACGCAGTGCGTTCCCGTAGCCCAAGACGTGCACTTCGTTCTCGCGCCAGGTCGTGTTGATTTCCACCCCAACGACGAGCGCCGCACCGTCAGGCGGGTCGATGAGGTCGTACGCGCGCAACGTATCGTGATCGGTGATCGAAAAATGCGTGACGCCGCGCTGCCGCATGGCGGCGCACAGCTGGGCGGGCGAAAGCGTCCCATCGCTTTCGTTGGTGTGGGAGTGGAAGTCGACGAGCACGCGTTATGTTATGGCAGCAGACGTCGCGTAATCAGAAGCGCGATTCCGGTGCGCTCCTTTCCGCTGATCTCCACGTCGATGAACGCCGGCACGCACGCCAGATCGACGTTGCCCGGCTTGAGATAGGTGCGTGCGATGGCGATCGCTTTGACCGCCTGATTGATGGCGCCGGCACCTACCGCTTGAAGTTCCGCGTGATCGCGCTCGCGCAAGACCGCGGCCAGCGCGCCGGCAACCGAATTGGGATTGCTCTTGGCGGAAACTTTGAGGATGCCCGGCGTTACGGGATGGCCCGGAACGGTTTCAGGAGCGCCTTTGGGTTCGGTAATCATGGTAGCCCCCGCTGAAAGATCCGCTTGATCTCGAGCGCCCGCCCTGTCTCTCTGTCGAGGCGTACGACCGCCGCGCAGAATTGCTTGCTTCCATGCTTGACTACACTAAACCGCTCGGAAAGTCCGCTCAGGAAGCGATCGAGCACCGCAGAGGCCTCCATCCCGATCACCCCCTCCGTGGGACCGGTCATGCCGACGTCCGTGAGATAGGCGGTCCCGCCGCCCAGAATTTGCTCGTCGGCCGTTTGGACGTGCGTGTGGGTGCCGTAGATCGCCGAGACGTCGCCGTCGAGAAAGCGCGCCATCGCGACCTTCTCGGAGGTGGCTTCCGCGTGCACGTCCACCACGATCAGGTTGGTCTCGCGCCGCAGCTCCTCGACGGCCTGCCGCGCGCAGCGGAACGGATCGTCGACGGGCGGCATGAAGGTGCGGCCCATCACGTTCAAGATCCCGACCCGCGCGCCGTCGACGTGGATCACCGCGGTGCCCTTGCCCGGAACGCCGGGCGGATAGTTCGCGGGCCGAATCACGCGATCGGTCGCATCGAGATAATCCACGAAATCGCGCTTGTCGAAAATGTGATTTCCGCTGGTCAAAAAATCGACGCCGGTTGCAAACATTTCTTCGGCCGTTTGCGCCGTCAGCCCGAATCCGCCCGCGGCGTTTTCGCCGTTGGCAATGCAGAAATCCACTTCGTATTGTTCGCGCGCGAGCGGCACGCAACGCTTGAGCACGTCTCGGCCCGGAGACCCAACGACGTCTCCGATCAAGAGAATATTGAAGGGTTTTGTGGCTATGAGCGAGCCGAAGCCTTGGCTTTCTTTTGCGATTTCAAGAAGTACACGAGCACGCGCTTCTCTTCGCGAAAGCCCACCAGGCTTTTCGATTGTTTCGGATCGCGCAATTGCTCGATCGCATAGTCGACCAATTCTTCTTGCGCGCCGAGGTCGTCGTCGGCATGCTCTTCCGCGGCTGCGTTGCGAACGAGCGCTTCGGGAAAGAGCTGGCACAACACGCTCACCAGCATCAGCAGCTCGTCCTTGCTGAACGAATCCAAATCGCGCACCACGTGCACGAACGTCATGGCCCGGTCCGCCTCGCACAGGACGCGCAGCTCGCGGCTGGCGTCGGCGCGGAGGTGCAGGAAGCTCTCGACGTGATCCTCGACCGTGCCGATGACCCGGGCCTTCGCCTTGGCGTCGAGCCGTTTGCGCACCACGAAGGTGAACTGGACGGTCCCATCCGCCGGCATCGAACGCACCGATGCGATCTCAGGAAAACGCACCAGCAGCGCACAAATCAGGCTGACGGTGTCGGCGTTCTCGACGGGCAAGCGCGCGTTCATGGCGGTCACGGTTCCTTACGGGTTCTCGTTGGGGGAAGGGTGGGGGCCTAAGTTACGACGCCCCTAGAACGGGACCCCTTTGTCTATCCCGAGAAACCTAACCGCGGCAATGTTCAGGAAGTTTCTGGGAGCCCTCGTACTGGGTTTACCCTGCGCGACGGTGGCTCACGTGCTTGCTTTTGGAGGGGCTCACCGCCTCGGCGGCGACGCGCACGGGGTCCTTTTGAACGCCGTTCTGGGGGTCGCTTGCCTTGCCTTCGGAGGCCTCGGGGCGGGCGGCGTCCGCCTCGCGGCGCTCACCCGCAACGGCTCCATCGTAGCCTCGGCTTTGGAACGCTGGGCTCCCGGCACGGTTCTGCTGTGCGCATCGACGTTGGCCTTTGCCGCCGGCATCGAATCACTCGAGCGGGCCACTGTCTCGCCTATCCTCGCGCTGGCGTCGATCGTGGTGGCCGCGCTCGTTGCGGGATCGCGGCGGCGACTGTTGCGCAGCGTGGCGCGCTGGGCGCTGGCGCTGGCGGTCGGATTTGCCGAACGCGCGCTCGCGCCGAGCGGCATTGTACGGCGCGCATTTTCCTCGGCTCCGGTTTGTCCGCGGCCCGTCACCTTTCGGCTGCTCTCGCGGCCGCCTCCGGTTTTCTCCTAGCACGACTTCGCGCGTTCGCGCGCTTCACACCAATCTTTCGTGTCAGGAGACTCCATGCGGTTTCGTTCCGCGGCGCTCTGCGCCGCACTCTTCCTTCTTAGCGTTGCCCCGGCGCTGGCCGCGATTACCGGCCTCGTACGCGGCAACGTGCTCGTCAACGGTGCTCCGATGGCAGGCGTGCAAATCACCATTCGCGGTGAGGGCAGCACGCTGACCACCACCACGGATGAAAAAGGCAACTTCACCGTCCCACAGGTCACGTTCGGACACTACACGGTCACGGCGCACAGCAACGGCTTCACCGATACAAGCCAGGAAATCAATCTCTACGGAGGGAGCGTCGTCACCGTCAACATGCAGCTCGGAGCGCTCAAAGAAATCGGGCACATCACCGCGCGTGCCGGCCAAGGCGCGTCGGGCAATCCGGTAGGCGTGAACACGCTGACGAAGCAAACGATCTCCGCCCTTCCCGGCAACACCAGCCTCGACAACATCGTGGAGACCGTCCCCGGCATCGTGCGGTTTTCGTACAACGAGCCGGTAGCGCACGGCTTCCACGGCCTAACGTACGAGATCGACGGCATGCCGATCCCGCAAGCAACGAGCTCGAACTTCTCGGAGATCATCGACCCGCGCAATATCGACTCCCTCGAAATCTACACGGCCGGGTTCCCTGCGGAATATGGTGGAACGCGTCAAGGCGCGCTGGTCAACATCGCGACAAACCGGCTTTCCGAATTAAACGCGCCGCCGCAGGGATTCTTAACGATTGGGGGCGGCAACTACGCGCAGGCGACCGGTTCGCTGAGCGAACAATTCAAGCTCGGGGCGGCGCGCGTCTTTTTCAATGCGAACGCTTCGCGCAATAGTCGCGGCATCGACGCGCCGACGTTCGACGCCATTCACGACGACTCGAACCTCTCCGATGAAATCTTGCGGGTCGTTCAACCGCTGGGCAAGTACGATACGCTGGCGTTCGATTACTCAAATCAATTTTCGCAATTCCAGATTCCAATCAACACCGATCCGAACAATCCGAGCGATCCCATCGTGGCCGTTCCTGGCACCGATGACGTTCAGCGCGAATACTATCGCTTTGCGAACCTGAACTTTACGATGACGAGCAAAGACGGCTCGAACGTGACGCAGATCATTCCGTGGTATCGCTCGATCCGCGTGGCATACCTCGGCGATTTGCCGAACGACGTGCTCGGCTACGGTCCCAATCCCAGCTACGATCCGAGCCAACCCACCTCGCCGACGAACGAGCCGACCATCCCGAATATCGGCCTGCAGCAGGATCAGCTGGCGAACTACGTGGGCGTCCGCGTTTCCACGCTGCACGCCGACCAGCACCACGCGGTCAAAGTCGGGGTCGACCTCGATCGCGAGAACTATAGCAACAATTCTACCTACGCGCAGTTCGGGTTGCCGAACGTGTTTACGTTCGTCGGCCAGGCCGGCGCAAACGTGGGCGTTTACGCGCAAGACAAGTGGAGCCCGTCGCGCGCGGTTACGGTCAACTACGGTGTGCGCTACGACCATTCCACCGGGTTTGTCAGCGGCAACGCCCTCAGCCCGCGCATCGGCGTCAACTTTGCGCCCGACCAAAAGAACGTCTTGCACCTGTATTACGGGCGGCTCTACGCCGCACCCGCGCTCGAGGACACGCGCCCGGATTGCATCGCGCTGCAAGGCTGCACGCCGCCGCTCGTTTACGACCTCAAGCCGGAAACGGATTCCATCTACGAGCTGGGAGTCGACCACGCGTTCAGTCCGACGATGAGTGGATACGTCGACATGTGGGGGCGGTCCGTCACCAACGTGCTGGATACGCAGCAACTTCTCAATACCCCGCTGTTCGCGGTCTTCAACAACTTGGTCGGCCGCGCGCAGGGCTTGGAAGTGCGCCTGCAAGGCCGGCAGCAGTTCGACGAGTGGTTCGTTTCTGGAACGATGTCGCAGTCGCTCGCGGGCGGCGTGTCGGGCTCGACGTTCCTCTTCTGCCCGACGCAGAGCTTCGATTGCCTCAACCAAATCGGCAATCCGTATCCGCTGCAACCCGAAGACCACGACCAAACGTATGCGGTCAATGCCGCCTACACCCATCGCTGGGGCGATCAGCACACGTGGTTCGCGACCCTAGGTGAGGACTACGGCACGGGGTATCCCACGCTGTTTCAAAACGGTCCGGGACGCTTGCCCGCACACTGGATCCTGAATATGAACGTTGGGAAGTCCGCAACCAGCAGTCCGCATCAGTCCATCGGCTTCAATCTCGACGTTCAGAATATCTTGGATCATCAGTACATCATCAAGATCTCCAACGGATTCAACACGACGCAGATTTTCACGGGCCGAAACGTCGTGCTCTATCTGACGGCGCCGCTCCACTAGAAAGGGCTTTTGACACTCATTCCCATATTCTAGCGGGGTGAAGGCCGCCCCAGCCGATCCCGGACGCCATTATGCGACGCGGGCGCGCGAGACGATCGCGCGCCTGCTCGCGGATCAACGCCGCTACCTCTCGGCAGCGGCGGTGTACCGGCTTTTGGGCAAGCGCAAACCGAAGGTCTCACTCTCGACGGTGTACCGAACGCTCGAATTTCTGGTCGAGACCGGCATCGCATCGAAGCGCATCGACGACGGCGGCGAAACGACGTACGTCACGTGCAACGCGGTGCATCACCACCATGCGATTTGCTCGAACTGCGGGCGCGTGGAAGAAATCGAATGCGCGCCCGTTACCGCGATTGCCAACCAGTTGATGGCGCGGCACTCGTTCAAGCTGAACGATCACGAGATGGAATTTTACGGAACGTGCGCGGCATGCCGCTGAAGCGTTTGGCGGCGCTCGTTCTAGTGGCGCTGTTAGCGACGTGCAGCGGAACGGGGTCGCAGAAGTCCGCGGGCACAAAACGTTTGACCGTCGTGACGACCATGTCGACCTTAGCGTCGCTGGTCGAGGCGGTGGCCGGCGATCGAGCCGACGTGGTCAACCTCGTGCCGGTCGGCGTTTCGCCCGAAGACTATCAGCCGACCCCCAAAGACATCGCGACCCTGCACGACGCCACAGTGCTGATCGAAAACGGCACGGGGCTCGAAGCGTGGCTCGCGCATACCGTGGATGCCGCCAAGAATCCCTCGCTGCGCATTCTCGTGTGCACCGACGGCATGCCGGTGAAAGGCAACAACCCGCACCTCTGGATGAATCCCGTCTATGCGAAGATCTACGTCTCGAAGATCGCGCAGGTGCTGAGCGCTGCCGATCCCGGCGGCACCGCCACGTACCGGCAGAATCTGGCGCGCTACCGCGGTGCGCTCGATACCCTGGATGC
>JAFAIW010000228.1 GCA_019236495.1 Vulcanimicrobiota bacterium
CGCCGCAACTGTGGCAATAGTCAATCCCAACAGCATAAAATTATTTTACGCGGCCAGGTACTTTGGTCGAAGCAACGCGTTCTACGGTGTAGCGGTTGGTGCGGGCGCCGGCGACGGGCCCCACATCGGGACGTCGTCCGAACCCGAAACCTGCGCGCCGTTCGTTGCGGCGGAGCCGTCCGAGTTTGCTGAATTCGTCGTGGTGGTCGTTGCGTCGGCGGGCGCCGGTGCGAGATCGTTCGTATTCTGCGATGCGAGGCGCATCATGTCGTCGTACGCGATCCGCGAAACGCCGCGGATGAACGAGCGGCCCGCATCGAGATCCCACAAATTCGTCGTCATCACCGCGATCACGTAGGGATTGGGATCGGCAAACACGATGCCCACGTCGTTGAGCGTGTCGTGCAACGATCCGGTCTTGTGCGCGATCGAGACAAAAGGCGGCAATGCCCGCGGCAGAAGCGAGTTGATCCGCTGGCGGCTCATGATGTCGATCATCTCGCGCGACGACCACTCGTCGACAAGTTCCTCTTTCGCCATCGACGTCAACAGCGTCACCATGTCCGACGCCGACGTGCGCAGCGCATACCGAATATGATAGCCGTCGCTGCGAATGTAGTCGCTGAGACGCGTCCGGCGCAAGCCGAGCTCCGCCATCGTATGATTGATGTGCTGCCGACCCACCAAGCGAATCAACATGTTCGCCGCGGTGTTGTCGCTGACGGTGATCATCGACAGCAGCAAGCGCGAAACGGAATAGCGCGTACCGACCGGCGCGTCGCAGAGCGATCCCGAGCCCCAATCCTTGTCGCCGCGCATCAGCGTGACCTCACGATTGAGATCGAACAATCCCAGGCTCAGCTGCCGGAAGACCTCGACCATTACCGGAATCTTGATGGTCGACGCGGCGGGCATGCTGGCGGCCACGTTCAAGCCTGCCGTCGTGCCGGTGGCGAGGTCCTCCACCTCCATCGCAACGTGACCGGGCGCGTGCATCGAGATTGCGGAAAGCTGGAGTTGCAGGTCGGCGAGCGGGCCGCCGCCCAGCGTCGCGGCCCCGGCGGATGCCGGCCACAGCAATAGCGCGCTAACAATCGTCCATACCGCCACGATTTGCCGCATGCTATTTTTTCGGCAGAGTCCGGCCGTTGATTTAGAATTCCTCAATGTTTCTCTCGTAGGGAATGCCGTCCGCGGCGGGCGCGCGGGCCCGTCCCCTGAAGGCCACAAGTGCCACGATTGCCGCTACATACGGCAACATTTGCATCGCTTCGCTCGGAATCGACGAGCCTTGGAGAACGAACTGCAGCGCTTCGAAAAATCCGAAAAATAATGCGGCTCCCATCGCTCCGAGCGGCGTCCAGCGTCCGAAGATGACCGCCGCCAATGCGATGAAGCCCCGTCCTGCGATCATGCCGTCCGAATAGAGATTCAGTTCACCGATCGAAAGGTACGCCCCGCCCAGGCCGGCGAGCGCACCTCCGGCCGTAACCGCGAGGAGCCGAATGCGCAGGGGATCGATCCCGGCTGCCGCAACCGCCGACGGATTCTCGCCGCACGCTCGCAAGCGAAGCCCCGCCGGCGTCGCGACGAGAAAGACGTGCAACGCAAGTGCGACTGCGAACGCAAGCGCGACCAAGAGCCAGCTCCCGTTCCCGAGCGACGGCACGGTTTTGCTCGCACCGGGTTGTCCGTACACCAACACCAGCAAAAAAGCCGCGCTACCCAGCGCGAACAAGTTGATGCCCGTTCCCGCTACGATCTGATCGACGCGAACGCGCGTCGCAAGCACGCCGAGCAGCGCCCCGAACGCGGCGCCGGCCACAACTCCCGCAACGGCGCCGAGCCACGGCACTCCGGTCGCGCCGCTCGCGACGACCGCTGCAAACGCGCCGGCTGTCATCATCCCCTCGAGTCCGATGTTGATCACGCCGCTGCGCTCTCCGAGCGTCCCGCCCAACGCCGCAAATGCGATCGGCGTCGTCTTGATCGCGAGCAGCACCACGAACGCCCCAATCACCCCCGCGATCGTCATACGCGCTGCTCCACGCGCGTCGCGACGAAGCGTCGCGCGGCCAGAACGAGCACGATCACGCCTTCGATCGCATGGATCACGTCTTTGGGAACTTGCGCTTGTGCCTGCATGGCAAGGCCACCGCTTTCCAACATGCCGAAGCCGAATGCCGCCGCGCAAATCCAGAGCGGATTCAAATCGGCGACGAGCGCGACCGCGATGGCGGTGTATCCGTAACCCGGGCTGAGGGCGGTGTTGAAACGGTGCAACGCCCCGGTGACGAGCGTTCCTCCGCCGAGGCCGGCAATCGCGCCCGATAGGGCCAGCGCGACGATCGTGATGCGCGGCAAATCGACGCCGTTGCGCCGCGCCGGTTCCGGTGCGTCCCCCGCCGCGCGCAAATCGAATCCGAACACGGTGCGCGCGAGCAAAAACTGCAGAGCCGCAGCCAATGCCAGTGCCAACAGCAGCGCGATCGACAAGCGCGTGCCGGGCACGAGCAGCGGAAGCCACAGATTCGCGGGAAGCGGAGCGGTTTCGGCGCCCGACGCCAGCGGACTGTGCAACGGGCCGCCTACGAAATACGACGCAACGTAAAATGCGATCGAATTCAACATCAACGTCGTGATGATCTCGCTCGCTTCGAATTTCGCGCGTAAGACGCCCGCGAGCGCACCCCACATTCCTCCCGCAAGCGCGCTCGCGCACAACATTGCAAGAATGCCGAATACGGGTAGACCGCCATACGTTGCGCCGATTGCGCCCGCGGCCAAGCCGCCGACGAGCAGCTGACCCTCCGCGCCGATGTTGAAGAGTCCGCCGCGAAACGCCAAAGCGACGGCGAGCGCGGGGAAGAGCAGCGCTCCGGTTTGCACGAGCGTTTCCGACAGCTCGCCCGTGCCACCGAGCGAACCCGCGACGAGCGCCGCGAATCCGTCGAGCGGATTGACGCCGGACAGCCACATCGCGACCGCTCCGCCGGCAACGACGATCGCGAGCGCCGTCAGCGGCGCGCCAAAAGCCTTTCGCACGTTCACGTGCCGCCCGCCATCAGCCGGCCGATCTTCGCACGATCGGCGTCCTCTCGCGCAAACGTTCCCGCAATCCGACCGCGATAAAGCACGAGAATGCGATCGGCGAGCGCGAAGACTTCATCGAGATCGAACGAGATGAGCAGCACCGCGGCGCCGGCGTTTCGGGCTTCCATCAAACGCGATTGCACGAGCGCCGCCGCCCCGACGTCGATGCCGCGCGTCGGTTGATACGCCACGACGAACGCCGGATCGTCGAGCAGCGCGCGGCCGACGACGAGCTTCTGTTGATTGCCGCCCGAGAGCGTCGCAACGCGAGCATCGACCGATGGCGCGCGCACGTCGTAACGCTCCACGATTGCTCTCGCAGCCTGAAGCACGCCCCGTCTGTCGAGAAGCGCGCCGCGCCGCGCGCGCGCGTGCTGCCGCCCGAGAGCGACGTTTTCGGTAACGCTCCACGACGGCACGAGGCCTTCGCGCAGCCGGTCCTGCGGGATGACGCCGCGCGCGTCCGCCCCTTCGATGCTTCCTTCATATGGCAGCACTCCGGCGAGCGCGTCCGCAAGCGAGGTCTGTCCGTTCCCTTCCACGCCGGCGACTGCGACGATCTCGCCGCCGCGCACCTCGAAGCTGACGTCGCGCACGGCATTGTCTCCGCTTTCCGCGCGCAAGTGCGCGACGCGCACGCGCGGTACCGGAGCCGTCGAAGCGCGCGCCGCCACCTTCGGCAATTCGCCGCCCACCATGGTGCGTGCGATCTCGTCGAGCGCGACGCCGCGTGACGCGAAATGCGCCACGATTTTGCCGCGCCGCATCACGCTCACCGTATCGGCGTAGTCGAGCACTTCTTGCAACTTGTGCGTTACCACGAGCACCGCCGTTCCGGCCCTCGCCAGTGCGACGATGGTGGCAAAGAACGCGGCAACTTCGGCCGGAGCGAGCGCGGCCGTCGGCTCGTCGAGCAGCAACACCGCGGGTCTGCGCTCGAGCTCGCGCAACAGCTCGACGCGCTGTTTCATTGCAACGGGAAGCGATTCGACGATTGCATCGGGATCGACGTCGAGCCCGTTGCGCGCGGCCAGCTCTCGCACCGCGCGCTTTGCGGCGTCCGTATCGATCCGCACGCCGCGGCGCGGTTCGCGCCCGATCACGATGTTTTCCCAAACGCGCATGCGTTCGATCAATTCAAAGTGCTGATGCACGAGGCCAACCGTGCCGCGTCGCTCCACCGTGCCCGCGTCGGGTCGCAATGCGCCGAACGCAATCGCGGCGAGCGTACTCTTTCCCGCGCCGTTCTCGCCGACGAGCGCCTGAATCTCGCCGCCGCGCAGCTCGAGATCCACGCCGTCGACCGCGGTCACGGCGCCGAACGCCTTGCGAATGCCGCGCATTCGCAGAAGCGGCGCGCTTAGAGCGGCGTCGGCGTGAATGTCGCGAGCCCTTCGCGCGTGAATGGAACCACGATGCGGCTGTCGACGATTGCGGCGCGAATCGCCTCCAAGCGCTTCCGCATTTGCGGCCGAACGACCGCGCGCGTGTACCGAAAGTCGCTGAGCGCGATTCCGTCGTCGCGCAATCCCAAGACGAGATGCCCGCCGAGCGGCGCGTGCCGGCGCGCCGCCACGGCCACGCGATAGACGGCGACGTCGACGCGTTTGATCATGCTGGTGAGCACCTTGCCCGGCACGAGCGCGTCTTGATTGGAATCGACGCCGATGACATAGTCGCCGCTCCGATCCTTCACCGCATCCATCGCGCCGAGACCGGCTCTGCCGGCGGCGGCGAAGATGATGTCGGAACCCGAATCGTAGAGAATGTTTGCGAGCTCCTTTCCGGCGGCCACGTCGTCGAACGAGCCCACGTACTTGACGCGCACCACCGTGCGCGGATCGATTTCACGCGCGCCCGCGATGAAGCCCGCTTCGAATTTGCGCAAGAGCGGGATGTCCATTCCGCCCAAGAAGGCGATATCGTGCGTGCGGCTCACCATCGCCGCCAGCGCCCCCGCCAGAAACGAGCCGTCCTGTTCCTTGAACGTCACCGACGTCACATTCGGCCGGTCGACCACCGCATCGATGATGGCGTAGCGTTGCTTGGGGTGCAGCCCCGCAACCGCCGCCAGATCTTCGTTCATCAAGAATCCGATGGCAAAGATTGCATCGTACCGTCCGTTGCTCAGCGCCGTGAGGTTGGGCTGATAGTCGGCTGCGGAGCGCGACTGCAAGACCTCGATAAAGCCCCGAAAATCGCGCGCGGCGCGCTGCATTCCGGCGTAGGCGGAATCGTTGAACGAGCGGTCTCCCAGGCCCCCAACGTCGGTCACCATGCCGAGCGAAAACTGCCCCGCGGCGCGCGTGGCGCGCGGCGCACACGAAGCGGCAAGCACCGCGAGAGCACACATCGACGCGACCAGCAATCGAGCCCCGCTCATTCGCGCGGAAGTACGCAAGAGCGCGGTCGCGAACCTCCGGCTGGTGAACGTGCGGGACCTGCGGCGCGACCGGCCGCGGCGCTGGAACGAGGAGATCGGCGGCATCAAATGGCTGCCGCGCTTGATCGATAAGACGCGTGCCGCGTTAGCCGATTGTCTCGGCGGGTATCTCTATGGGCAGAGTCCCGTGGACCGCGGCCTCCTCCGCGCGCTCGGCTTGGGGCATCGCGCTTTCGCGAAGGTCGTGGCCGACGCATCCACCGACGACGACGTCTTTCGAGCGCTCTTCGCGCGCTCGCCGGAGGGGATCGAACGGGCCAGGGCATGGAGTGCCGAGTTGCCGCAAAAATTTCGTTTCTTGCTCTTCTTGATCGATATCGACGATGGATATCACGAAGCGTGGTATTGGAGAATCTTACGCCGTCCTGCGAACGTCATCTCCAACACGCTCATGCATGTGGTGAAGCTCGTCTGGCCCTCGCGCGCCGCCGCGCTCGACTAGACCCTCGCCGATGATGAATCGTTCGCCGCGCTCTCCTGCGTGGTTCACCGAAATGCGCTTGACGTACTGGCTCAAGGCGACGTTGCTCGTCATTGCCGTCGGCGTCATCGTGAGCGAGGTCTTGCAATTCCTCGAGCGTATCGGCGGCGTCGTCTTGTTGATCGTGGTCGCAACATTCGTGGCGTACGTTCTCTATCCGCTGGTGCACCGGCTGAACCGCAAGATGAGCGTGCTCTGGTCGGTGTTGCTCGTCTACGGCGTTCTGGCGGCGATCGTCGTTCTCTTCGTCTATTTCTTGATTCCCCCGCTGACGCTGCAGGTCGGGATCGCGCTGCAAGAGTATCCCGCGTGGCTCAAACACGCGCAGCAAACCCTGCAAGACCCGAGCGCTCCGGTGCTCGGCAGCATGCCCGTCTGGATTCGTCACTATTTGGTCAATCTGCCGCAAACGCTCACCACCTGGATTCGCACGCACGGGTACGATGCCGCGATGCAGGCGGTCGACCTGCTGATGGGGACCGTTGCGGCGGTGGCCACGATTGTGGTCGTTCCGATCCTGTCGGCATATTTGCTGCTCGATTCGGAAAACATCAAGCGCTATTCGCTCGCGCTCGTCCCCGCACGTGAGCGGGAATTCGTTCAAGAAATCCTTTCCGATCTCGAACAGGTCGTCGGCGGCTTCGTTCGCGGGCAGTTGCTCGTCGGTACGACGGTGGGAATCTTGATTAGCGCGCTCTTGATCGTCATGGGTGTGCCGTACGGTCTGTTGATCGGCGTTGCCGCCGGCGTGCTCGACATGATTCCCTACGTCGGCGCCGTCGCGACCGCGATTCCCGCCGTCGCTCTCGCGTGGGCGAGTCACGGACCGGCGGCT
Organism: Vulcanimicrobiota bacterium; assembly: GCA_019236495.1. Taxonomy (GTDB): domain Bacteria; phylum Vulcanimicrobiota; class Vulcanimicrobiia; order Vulcanimicrobiales; family Vulcanimicrobiaceae; genus JAFAIW01. Next base: position 6,853 of record JAFAIW010000228.1, read on the forward strand.
GCCGGCATCGTCCTGCTGGCGTTCTCTGCGATTTTTTGGTTCGAAGGACACGTCATTGCGCCCAGCATCGTCAACAAGACCTTAGCCTTGAGCCCGTTGACGGTACTGCTGTCGTTTCTCGTCATGGGAGAGTTGCTTGGGATCGTCGGCCTCTTTCTCGCGGTTCCGGCCGCCGGCGTTGCGCGCGTCATGATCGCGCATTTCGTGCCGGAAAAATTGAGCGTTGCGGAAGCTCAGCCGGGTCTGACGGAGCATCCGCGCGCCGAAACCCCCGGCACGGAAGAGGCCTACGAGAACGGCGTCGAAGCGGCCTCGTCGTGAGCACGATTCTGAGCCCGCACGTTTCGCGCGTCGACGTTATCGGCGTGCCGATGGATCTCGGAGCGAGCCGGCGAGGCGTCGACATGGGCCCCTCGGCGGTTCGCTACGCGCGACTGCGCGAGCGTTTGGCCCGTTTCGGCATCGAACGCATCGAAGATCACGGCAATCTCTCCGTTCCCGATCGCGAATCGGCGCTCGAAAGCGAGAGCCAAGCGAAGTTTTATCCGGTGATCGAAGCGGTGTGCAAAGAACTTGCAATTCTCGTCGAGCGGATCGTCAAGGAAGGCGGATTTCCGATCGTGCTCGGCGGCGATCATTCGATTGCAATGGGTACCATCGAAGGGTTGAAGCGCGCGCGCGGCCGTGCGCCGGGCCTCGTCTGGATCGACGCGCACAGCGACATCAACACCCCGTCGTCTTCGCCGACGGGCAACGTGCACGGCATGCCCCTGTGGTTTGCCATCGAAAAAGGCTATGCCGATCCGGCGCATACCGTGCAAATCGGCCTGCGCGACGTGGATCGCGGCGAGAAGCAGCTGCTGCGCGACAGCGGCGTCACCGCGTTTTCAATGAGCGACATCGATCGGCTCGGCATGACCAAGGTGATGGAGCGCACGTTGGAGATTACCGGAACCGAATCGCGCAGCGTGCACGTTTCGTTCGATATGGACGGTATCGACCCGAGTGAAGCCCCCGGAACCGGAACGCCGGTGAAGGGCGGCCTCAGCTATCGCGAGGCTCACCTTGCCATGGAGATGCTCGCCGAATCCGGGGCGCTCGGTTCGATCGAGATGGTAGAGATCAATCCAATTCTCGACCAGCGCAATCAAACCGCGATTCTCGCCGTCGGCCTCATTCTTTCGGGCCTGGGTCAATCGATTCTCTAACCCTCGGGTACGTACGCGTTTTCGGATTGTGGCGCGCCGGTTCGGCCCGAGCCCTCGCGGGATTTTTTTCTCGCTTGAACCCCGACGTGCTCGCCGTCGACGAGATCGACGCGGGCGACGCGCTTGCGCTCGCAACGCGCTTCGAACGGCAATGGGCATATCGCGGCGCTCAAGCGCTTTTTTGGAAACCCCCGTTGCTGGACGGCGCGCAGATTCACGATGCTTATCTGCCGTCCAGCGTTGCACGTCCGTTCGAACGCCGGGGCTTCTTGCGCGTCGACGGCCGCACGAACGGCGAACCGCTTTCGCTGGTCGTCACCCAGGTTGCCGACGATCGCGCGCGTCGGATCCGTGACACGCGCTTCATCCGCACACAACTGCGCGCCTGTCGTACGCGGACCATGCTCTTCATGCGTGTGAGCGCCGCACGCTTCCATCTCGACGATTTGCATTTCGCGTGCGTTTCTCAAATGCGAACCGGCAGCTCGCGCATCTATGCGCGCGAGGTCGGGATTTTGGCCGATGAAGAACTGGAAGTCAGCCCGTCGATCGGTCACGCGCTCGTGCTGCGCTGCGACGGCCGGTCCTAAAGGCGAATTCGAGCAGTCCCTTCGCAGCTCAGTCCGCTGCAGATCGCCGGATCCCAGCGTGCGGCGGCCAGCAGCTCTTCGATTTGCTTGCGAACGTCCGCGGGCAGATCGGGCGGATCGTATTGAATCGACTCGATTTTTCCGGTATCGCTAACCTTGACGATGAGCGTGACGTTGGCGTGCAAACGAACGAGTGCGGCCCGCGAGCTTTCATCGATGACCGGAGACGGATAGTCGACCTGGAACGGCTCGGTTCCGCCGGCGGAACGGCGATCGGCATCGTTCGGCTGTCCCTCGGCTGCGGCGGGTGCCGACGTTGCGGCCGCGACCGAATCGGGCGAGCTGGTGCTCACTCCCGTTCCCGGCGAGATCGGGAGGGCAGCCGCTACCGTTGCGGCCGCGCGCTGCATCGATCCGCTCACCTTGAAGTCGCGACGCGAAGGACCGCGCGAAACGGCGGGCGCGCGGACGTTGGCTTGAACGTGCGGCTGCCGCGGCTGAGGAGTGGCGATGGACGGTGCGGCCGGAGGGCGTGCAGCGGCGTTTGCGTGGCGCGCGAGTTGCACGTGCATGATGCGTCCGAAGCTGATCGTTTCGACCGGTCCCAATTCGGCGCCGGGCGATGGACCCCAAATGGGGAGAAACATCAAGAGCAACGCGTGCAGCGCCAGCGAGTACCAAAAGGCCGCTTGCATCCGCCGGTCCGGGGCTAGTCCCAACGCGTGCATGCTCGTCATTCCCATAGCGGGGAAAGAGGACTTCGCGTGACGCGCCCTCCGTGCTTGCAACCGCGACGCCGCGCCCGCGATTCTGGAAGAGGCCGGAGGATCCGGCGAAGGAGTACGTTAGCGTGATCGATACCGGTATGGTCCTTTACCAAGCGGAATGGTGCCCTTACTGCGCCCGCGTGCGCGCCAAGATGACCGACCTGCTTTTGGATTACAAGGTCGTCAACGTTCCGCGCAGCCACGACGAGCGCGGCATCGTCAAAGACGTTTCCGGCCAGACGGGCATTCCGGTGTTGGTCGACGGCGATGTGGTCTTAGACGACGACGACAAGATCGTCGACTATCTAGACCAGAAGTTTAGCAACGCCGTACGCAACTAACGCTCCGGTGAGCGTCGCTGCGAAGTTGACGGTGTCGTTCGTGAACCACGAAAAGCCCCGCGCCAATCGCGGGTTCGCGCCGCAAACGTGCGGGTCGGCTTCGCAGTAGCACTCGCACGCGCGGCAGTAATACAGCGCTTGCGCGGTCGCACCTAAGAGCGAGTCGATCAATGCGCCGGCGATGCCGCCGGCTAGCACCGGTAAGAACGCGGCCGCGTGGAGGCTCGTCGCGACCAGCGCGAGCGTCGCCGCGCCGGCCACTTCGCCGAGCGTCCCGGCTGGAGTAACGCCGCCGGAAATTCCGGGATCGAGACGGCGTCCCGTCACGATCGAACGCGGGACGGCAGCCGTCGCCGTGCCGATTTCGGTTCCCCACGTGTCGGCCGTCGCCGCGGCAAATGCGCCGGCGAAAGCTTCGCGCAACCCGGCGCCGCCATGCAATGAGAGCAGCGCGCACGCCGCCGCAACGCCGCCGTTGGCGAGCACCTGCGTCCAATCGCGCGCGCCGGCCTTTTCGATGTTCGTCAGGCTCGCCTTGCGCGCTCGGCGCACACGCCCAAGCGCAATCGATGTGACGAAGAACGTCAACAATACCGCCGCGAAAGGCCAGCCGCCCGCTCCGAAAACGAGCGTGCCGATCACGATTGCGACGACGGTTCCGTCGAGCGTCAGCGCGCCGGCTCGAAATGCCGCCACGCCGACGATCAGCGCGAAGAACGCACCGAAGTCGAAGTTGGTTAGTGGAGCGAGGCTGAGCCGGTCGATGGAAGCGCTTCCTCGAGCGCGTCGACCAACGATTGCACGGTCGACGACTCGGAGACGACGCTCACGTGCAAACCCGCATTCCGCGCCGCCTCCGCCGTCACGGGGCCGATACACGCGATCGATTTTTCGCGCGCCGCAGCAACGTCGCCGTGCAGGTTGTGAACGAAGCCGGCAACCGTGCTCGCACTCGTGAACGTCACGACGTCGGCTGCGCGGAGCTTCTCTGCGAATGCAGGATCGTCTTTGAGCGTGGTCTTGTACGCCGCGACGACCTCAACGTAGCGTTGCCGAGCCTCGAGCGTGCGCTGCAAGACGTCGCGCGCTTCCTGCGCGCGATAGACGAGAATGCGATCTCCGCGTTTGGTTGCAACGGTAAGCGCTTCGGCCAAATCCTCGGCTTGGTAGTTCGCCGGAACGGCGTCGGCGCGAATACCGCGCTCCAGGAGTGCTTGCGCCGTTTTCGCGCCGATGGCTGCAACTTTCCGATGCGCGATCGCGCGTGCATCCGCTCCGCGCCGTTGCAGCGCGGCCCAGAAGGCATCGACACCGTTGCGCGAGGTAAAAACGATCCAATCGTAGCGGTCGAGCTGATCGATCGCGTATTCCGCTCGTTCCGGATGCAGATCGGGAGGGCCGAGTTCGATCGTCGGCGCCAGAATCGGCTGCGCGCCACGGCGATACAACAGCCCGGCCAGATCCGCGGCTTGGTGCGCGGGGCGCGTAACCAGCACCCTGCGGCCGAACAGCGGAAATGCGTCGAACCAACGGATCTCCTCGCGCAAGCGGACTGCTTCGCCGACGATCGCGACGGTGGGCGCGCCGAGCGGACGCCGCCGCAGTGCGTCGCCGATCGTGCCGAGCGTTGCCACCAGCGTTTCTTGCGTCGGGCGCGTTCCATCGCGCACGATGGCGATCGGCGTCTGCGCCGG
>JAFAIW010000147.1 GCA_019236495.1 Vulcanimicrobiota bacterium
CGGTATCCAGCGTCAGATTCACCGGAGCTATTCCCGCGGGCGGCGCCAAAAGATCCGCCGCCTCGCTCGCCGGTGATGCGAAGGGGAGGATGGCGAGCGCCAGCGCAGCGCATCGAACGAACGGCATCAAGATTTTGGCGTCGCACTCGCTTTGTAAAGAATGTTCGGGTCGAGCAAAATGCGATTGTGGGCGTAGTCATAGGTGACGTCGTAGTACTTCATCAGGTCCAAACCAACGATGCCGTCGATCGGCGCATTCTCCGGTCCAACCGGAACGTTTGTAACGACCACGAGGAATCCACCGTAATCGGCCGGTCCGAACATGAAATGCTTGATTTGGGAATACTGAATGCGAACTTTGAAGCCTACCGACGTTTCGTGCACGTAAGGGACGAAGTAGTTTCCCCAGTGACCGGTGTCTGCGACGTCATCCGGATGGGCTTCGGCAAAGCTGCCGAAAATCGTCGTCTGGTCGACGTCATTGTCTACCATGAATCGCTGCGACGTTCCATTTCCGATTTGCACCGCAACCATCGGATATCCGTCGTCGAGTTTGACCGGGTAGACGAACGTCGTCGAATTTGGCGCCTTGTCGAGCGTCTTGGGATCGATGGCGAAGAGCGAGCCATTTACGAAATCCATTTTAATCGCGGCGTTGCGCAGAAAATCGTATCCAAGGACGCCAACGACCTTCATGTTTTCGCCGAGATAGTAGTAGAAGTCGTACGCTTGCATGACCGGCTGATGGATGTTCAAGTTGCCGACCGAAAGCCACTCGGGGCGCACCATGAACTCCAATGGCTTGCCGCTCGGCGTTTGCGTGAGCTGCCCGAGCGTGGGAAGGTTCATCTCTTTTGCGACCTCGCGGTCGATGACGATGTCGTGCATGCCTGAAGAGACGGCGAAATCGAGACCGCGCCCGTTGATCATCACGCGCACCACCAGCGTTCCATCGATGAACTTACACGGAATCGCGTACGTTCCCGGAACGGTGAACATCGGCCCGGCGTCTACTGGAATGGCGAACTCTTTCGGATCGATTTTCGCTCCCGGTTCGAAGGAGTGCCGCACGTAATCGTAGTCGTACTCCGGCCGGCCGTCCGTGGAGTGAATGTGCCAAGCCTCCGTCAATCCGGCGGTCGTGCGATAGTCGTCGTAGGTCCCGACATTTCTGCGGTCATCGCTGACGGTTTCCACCCGGTCGATCAGGTACGTCGCCTTATCGTAGAAGATCCACTCGGGATCGTCTTGATGTGGAAGACGCACTTCGACGACGTACGCGGGTTTCGGGTCGCCCACTTCTCCCAAAACCTTTGCATCGTTCTTTGGATCTGCCGCGTCTTCGATCAAGCGCATCCGGGCGATGACGAAGCTATCGGATTCCGTTCCCTCCATGGTCGTTACCGCGCCGTTGTAGTCTTTGTGCCATCGCGTTCCTAAGAATTGACCGTATTCTTCGACAAACGCGCCATTGGCGATGTGGGAATGGTAGTCAGAACCCGTCCGCTCGATCGTTTCGGTGCCCGGATCGCCTTCATCGCTAAAGGCCCATTCCTCGCGAGACGACCCGCGAGCCGCGGCTCCCAGTACGCCCCGCGCCTTTTCGTGCGCGTCGAGCAGATGGGACAGGGTCATGGTCGTGGGGACGATGCCTGGTGGGGGAGCATCGACTTTTTGATCTGCGGTCGCAGCCTTTCCACACATCAGGGAAAACGCAAAGAGCGCGGCGGCGATAAGGGCGGCGCGGTTCATATGCCCCTTTTCGGCACTCGTCGCCGGCGTTCTTACCGTCCCTCGAGATAATACCGCGCCGTGCGGCGCGCGATCGCCTCCGCGGCGTCGTTCTCGCCGAGATTGGTGAAAACGACGACGTCGACGTGCGCGTCGACGTAGCGAATATTGAAACCGGTAAATCCCTGCCACACGCCGCCGTGCGAATAGACCCGGCCGCCTCGATACGTTTCCAAGTCCCAGCCGAATCCATACGGGTGCGTCTTGCCGTTTTTCAGGCGGACCGGCGTATACATCTGCCGGTACGAGGCGGCCGAAATGAGCTGCTGCCCGTCGAGGGCGCGATCCCACTTCGTCATGTCTTCAACGGTCGTCAGCATTGCGCCGTCGGCGGTGGAGTCCCAGCTCTGGCTAACCCAATACTGATTGGCGAGCTTCCGGTCGCGCGTCAGAACGTAACCGGGGGCGCGATGCGGGACGATACCTGCAAGGTCGATGATGCGCGTCGCGTGCATGCCCAGTGGTTTCCAGACGTATTCGGCCAGCAAATCGCCGTAAAAGCGCCCCGTCGCCTTTTGCACGATGAACCCGAGCAGCTCGTAGCCGCAGTTCGAGTACGACCACCGCGTCCCGGGCGGAAAATCGAGCGGATACGATGCGATCATCTTCAGAATTTGATCGTTCGTGTAGTCGAGCGTCAGCTGCGCCTTGTCGAGCGCGGAGTTTGAAATGCCCGACGTGTGCGTCAGCAACTCCCGAATCGTGATCGCGCGCCACGCCGGGTTCGGCGCGCCGAGATATTTGACGATCGGATCATCCAGATGCAAAATCCCGCGTTCGGCCAGCATCAACACCAGCAGTGCCGTGAATTGCTTCCCGATCGAACCGGTCTGATAGACCGTCTGCGCGTTCGCGGGAACGCCTTGCTCGACGTCCGCTAAGCCGTACCCGCGCATGAGGACGACCGAACCGTTCTTGACGACCGCGATGCTGAGGCCGGGGACGTGTGCGGCGCGCATAGCGGCGACGATTTCGGTGTCGATCGGCCGCGTTTCCGGAGAGTCGCTGCGAGCCGGGGAGCCCGCCAACAAGAGGCACGTCAAGAACGCGGCGATCGCCGGTCGGTGCATAAACCGTCCTCCTCCGGGGCGGCCCGCCCCAACTGCCGGGCAAGGGTATTGGGCGGCCGGGAAACTTTGCCTGGGGCGTGCGGTTAGAAGAAATGTATGGCTTATCGGTATTCGCCTGCCCCGCGTCCCATCGACGTGCCGGTCCAGTCGCTGCTCGCGCAGGTTCTGGGCCTCGTCGCATTGGGTATGCTCGTCACCGCGATTGCAGCATATTTCTTCCAAGGCTTGCCGCAAACGATGACGCTCACCATCGGCGGCTTCATTCTGAGCATGATTCTGCTCTTCGTTATTAACGGCGTGGCCCGCACCAATCCACCGCTGGCCCTGTTGCTCTATTACGCTTTCACGTTCTTGATGGGCGTCTGGATCGCGCCCGTGATCTCGATCTACGCGCAGATGGACGGTCCGCAGGTGGTCTTGCAGGCTGCGGAAACGACCGGCCTCGGGATGCTCACGCTGGCCGTGGTCGTCTACGCCACCAGCATCGATTTCCGCCGGTTTTCGGGCATCGCGACCCTGGCGCTCCTCGCCCTCATCCTGGTGGGCTTCGTCAACATCTTTTTGCACTTCTTGCACGGAACGATGTATGCGTGGATCACGCTCGGCGTCTTCACGCTGTGGACGCTGATCGACTTTGCGCGCATTCGGGCGGGAGGCGACGGTTACACGCCCGTCCAAATGGCCGTACAAATCTACCTGGACGCCCTCAATATCTTTCTCGCGCTGCTCCAAATCTTCGGAAACCGGCGGAGGGACTAACCAGAGCGGATGTGTGGCGTCACCGGAATTTACGCTCCAGGCCACGATGCGGCACGGCTGGCCTACTTCGCCTTACATGCGCTGCAGCATCGCGGGCAAGAGTCCGCCGGCATCGCCGTTTCCGACGGCGGAACCCTGCGCTCGTACCGCGAGATGGGCCTGCTCTCCGCGATCTTCGATGAAGACATCCTCTCCGAGCTGACCGGTTACATCGCGATCGGCCACACGCGCTACTCGACCACCGGAAGCTCGATCGTCGTCAATGCGCAGCCTCTCTTGGAATCGAGCGATCTCGGCGACTTTGCGCTCGCGCACAACGGCAACATCACCAACACCGACGACCTCCGCGACGGCCTTTCCCCTTCCACCGTCCTGCAAGCGACCTCCGATTCGGAAGTCGTGGCGAAGGTGCTCGTGGAGGCGCCCGGCACCATGCTCGAGCGCATTCACTATTTGATGAAACATGCGCGCGGCGCGTATTCCGTAGTTCTCTGCACGCGCGAAGAGGTCTACGCTTTCCGGGACCCTTGGGGAGTACGCCCGCTGTGCGTCGGCTCGTTCGACGGAGGCGGGTACGTCGTCGCCTCGGAATCGTGCGCGCTCGCAACCGTGGGCGCGTCGTTCATTCGCGAGCTTGCGCCCGGCGAGATTCTGCGCATCGACAAAGCAGGGATGCACAGCGAGATCGTGGAGCACAAAGAGACGCCCGCACTGTGCATGTTCGAGTACATCTATTTTGCGCGGCCGGATTCAGAGCTCTTCGGAAAACAAATCTATCTGGCGCGCTACAACATGGGGCGCGAGTTGGCGAAGGAGCATCCGGTCGATGCCGACGTCGTAATGGCCGTGCCCGACTCGGCCATCGCCGGTGCGTTCGGATACGAGCGCGAGAGCGGATTGCCGTACGTCGAGGGCCTGATGAAAAATCGTTACATCGGGCGGACGTTCATCAGCCCCGATCAAAAACTGCGAAGTCGCGGCGTGCATTTGAAATTCAATCCTATCGTGGAGAATTTGCGCGACAATCGCGTGGTGGTGGTCGACGATTCGATCGTGCGCGGCACGACGACGCCGCGCATCGTTGCGTTGTTGCGCGAAGCGGGTGCGCGCGAAGTGCACGTGCGGGTCATGTCGCCGCCGATAAAACATCCATGCTATTTGGGCGTCGATATGGCGACGTACGACGAACTGGTTGCGGCGAATTTCACGGTCGAAGAAATCCGGCAGAAGATCGGCGCGGATTCGCTCGGGTATCTGAGCCTCGACGGCTTAGTGCGCGCCACCGGGCGCGATCGCAACGAAATGTGCCTGGGATGTCTGACCGGTACGTATCCCAACGTGCCGGCCTGGCATAAATCGCGCGCGCTGGTTGGTTAGGGCGGCGGGAAGCGCCGCGTGCGCACTTCGTCGGCGAAGCGCCGGAGCGCCTCGATCGTATCTTCGCCGATTGCCGCATAGCGCTTCGCAAACGGCGGCGATTCGGGATACAGCCCCAGCAAGTCGTGCAGCACCAGCACCTGCGAATCGCATTCCGGCCCCGAACCGATGCCGATCGTCGGAATGCCGATCGTGCGGGTGATTTCCGCGGCTATGTCCGCTTCAACGAGCTCCAGCACCACCGCGTAGGCGCCGGCTTGTTGCACCGCACGCGCGTCCGCGAGCAGCGCCTCGCGGTCGTTGCGCCGCTTGTAGCCGGGGCCGAGGCCGGCGGTCTGCGGCATCAGGCCGATGTGCGCCATCACGGGAACTCCTGCGGCGACGATCGCATCGATCCGGCCGGCCGAGCCCGCACCGCCCTCGAGCTTCACCGAAATCGCGCCGGCTTGAATCATGCGCGTTGCGGCGTGAACCGCATCGGCGTTGCTGGCTTGATACGAACCAAAGGGAAGATCCCCGACGATGTGCGCGCGCGACGAGCCGCGTGACACCGCGCCGACGTGGTGGAGCATGTCGTCCATCGTGACGTGAATCGTCGAATCGTATCCGAGAACGACCATTCCAACGCTGTCGCCGACCAGCAGTACGTCAATTCCCGAGGCTTCGGCGCAACGCGCCGACGGCGCATCGTACGCGGTGACGACGGCAAATGGGTCTTTGCCTTTTCGGCGCGCGATGGAACCCGCGGTGACGCGGCGGGTCGCGCTCCGTTTTTGCGGAATCTCGCCCGGAGCGCCCGCGTTGTACGGGAGATCTTCCGCAGGAGGTTTCACGATATTGAGAGTGCTCCGCGCCTTCGCCATACTCCCCGTCCTGTTATGGGGGACAGCCGCCGCCCCCGCTCCTAAGACCCTTCAACTGAGCGCCGCAGATGCGGCGGGACGCATCTTCATCGGAGACCCCGGCGCAAAGGCGGGAACGGGCACGAACGGGGCGCAGCACGTCGCCGGCATACGACCCGCCGGCGACGACGATGCGGGAACGCAGCCGGTGTACGCCGCGAACGGAATTGGTCTCGGCATCTCGCTCGAAAAGTGGCGCGGCGCACGCGGCGCGGTGGAGGTCGAAAGCAGCGGCATGCACGATCGCCTGACGTTTCATTTTGCAAATCTGACCGCGTTCGGGACATACAGTCTGTTTTACGCGGATCTGACCAACCTGAGCCCCCAAACGCCGATCGAAGCGCTTGACGGAACCGGCACGTCCAACACTTTCACGGTTAGTGAAACCGGGATGGCGACGCTTACGCTCACGACACCGCGACCGATGGGGAAAAACGGCGCGCTCGTGCTCGTCTATCATAGCGACGGGAAAGCACACGGCCTTT
>JAFAIW010000155.1 GCA_019236495.1 Vulcanimicrobiota bacterium
GGAAAAAACCGGACGCGATCCGATCGAGGTGTTCTCGCAAGCGCTTTCCAACGCGATGCCGCTGGTCGAAGTGCGTCCGCGGCGCGTCGGTGGTGCGACCTATCAGGTCCCGATGGAAGTGCGTCCGGATCGCCGTCAGGCGATGGCGATGCGCTGGCTCATTGGTTTCGCACGCGCACGCGCGGGCCGTTCGATGGAAGAGAAGCTGGCGGGCGAACTCATGGACGCCGCTAACAACCTCGGCGCTTCGATCAAGAAGCGCGAAGACACGCACAAGATGGCTGAAGCGAACAAAGCGTTCGCCCACTATCGCTGGTAGATTTCTAAAGGATCATGGCTACGAGAGAGTTCCCGCTGGAGCGGACCCGCAATATCGGTATTGCCGCGCACATCGACGCCGGCAAGACGACTGCTACGGAACGCATCCTCTTCTACACCGGCCGCACGCACAAGCTGGGCGAGGTGCACGAGGGTGCGGCCACGATGGACTGGATGGTCCAAGAGCAGGAGCGCGGGATCACGATCACTTCCGCCGCGACGGCATGCACCTGGCGCGATACCCGTATCAACATCATCGACACGCCTGGGCACGTGGACTTCACGGTCGAAGTCGAGCGATCGCTGCGGGTCCTCGACGGCTTGGTCGCGCTCTTCGATTCGGTCGCTGCGGTGCAGCCCCAATCGGAGACGGTTTGGCGCCAAGCCAACAAATACAAAGTGCCGCGGATCATCTTCGTCAACAAGATGGACCGCATGGGCGCGGACTTCTTCAATGCCGTCTACAAGATTCGCGAGCGGCTCGGCGCGCGTGCCACGCCGATTCAAATTCCGGTCGGGGCCGAAGACGCGTTCAAGGGCGTCGTCGACCTTTTCAAGATGAAGGCCATCATCTATACCGACGACCTCGGCTCGACGATGGACTTACAAGAGATTCCCGCCGATCTGCGCGAGAGCGCCGAGAAGTGGCGCCACGATCTGATCGAAGCCATCGCCGAATCCGACGAAGAGCTGGCCGAGCTGTTCCTGATGGGTGAAACCATTCCGGAAGACGTGCTCAAGCGTGCGTTGCGCAAGGCCACGATCGACGGAACGGTGCTGCCGATGCTGTGCGGCTCCGCGTTCAAGAACAAGGGCGTGCAGCCGTTGCTCGACGCCATCGTCGATTTCTTGCCGTCGCCGCTCGAAGCGAAGCCGATCGTCGGCATCGATCCGAAAGACGGCCATGAAATCACGCGCAAACCGGACGACGGCGAACCGTTTTCCGCGCTCGCCTTCAAAATCGCGACCGATCCCTACGGGAATCTCACGTACTTCCGGGTCTATTCCGGCGTGCTCAACAAAGGCACGTACGTCTACAACGCACGTTCCGGCCGTAAGGAACGCATCGGGCGCATCCTGCGCATGCACGCGAACCATCGGGAAGACATCGATGCGATCGGCGCGGGCGATATCGCGGCGGCGGTTGGCTTGACCGACACGCGCACCGGCGACACCCTGTGCGACGAGAAGCATCCGATCGCCCTCGAATCGATCACCTTCCCGGAACCGGTTATTTCGCAAGCGATCGAGCCGAAGACCAAGGGCGACCAAGATCAGCTCGGCAAGGGCTTGCAGCGCCTCGCGCAAGAGGATCCCACGTTCCGCATGTACACCGACGAAGAGACGCAGCAAACGATCATCGCCGGAATGGGCGAACTGCATCTCGAGATCATTCTGGACCGGTTGCGCCGCGAGTTCAAAGTCGAAGCGAACGTCGGCAAGCCGCAGGTCGCGTACAAAGAAGCGATCACCAAGAAGATCGAAAAGCAGGGCAAGTTTGTTCGGCAATCGGGCGGCAAGGGGCAATACGGCGACATTTGGCTGCGCGTCGAACCGCTCGAACCCGGCAGCGGATTTCAATTCGATTGGGCGATCGTCGGCGGCGTCGTACCCAAAGAATATCAAAAGGCCGTGCAAGAGGGCGTCAAAGAGGCCTCGCAAAGCGGCGTGCTCGCGGGCTACCCGGTGCTTGACTTCAAAGTCACCGCGTTCGATGGGTCGTACCACGACGTCGACTCGTCGGAAATGGCTTTCAAGATCGCGGCCTCGATGGGCTTCAAAGACGCGAACCGTTCGGCCGGCCCGATTCTGCTCGAGCCGATCATGAAAGTCGAAGTGACCACTCCGAAGGACTACATGGGCGCGATCACCGGCGACTTGAATCGCCGGCGAGGTATGATCATGGCGACCGAAGAGGCTGCCGGCGGCGCGCAAGTGATCAATGCGAACGTGCCGCTTTCAGAGATGTTCGGGTACGCGACCGATATGCGCTCGGCCACGCAAGGCCGCGCGACCTACACGATGGAGTTTTCGCACTACGAAAAAGCACCGAAATCGGTGGAGGAGGAGATCGTTGCCAAATCGGCCGGCAAAAAAACCTCGGCCGCATAAAGACGACGATCCCAAAAAATGACCCAGGGTTCATTCATAACACAGTGAGGACATAGACGAAACGATGGCAAAGGCAAAATTCGAACGGAGCAAACCGCACGTAAACGTCGGCACGACGGGGCACGTCGACCACGGTAAGACTACGCTTACCGCGGCAATTATCAATTGCCTCGCCACCGAGAACGCGAACATTCAGAAGCGTAACGTCGACGACATCGACAACGCTCCCGAAGAGAAGGAGCGCGGGATTACGATTGCGATCTCGCACCAAGAGTACGAGACGCAAAAACGTCATTACGCGCACGTCGACTGCCCGGGTCACGCCGACTACATCAAAAACATGATTACCGGCGCGGCGCAAATGGACGGTGCGATTCTCGTCGTCTCGGCGACGGACGGCCCGATGCCGCAAACGCGCGAGCACATCCTCTTGATGAAGCAAGTCGGCGTACCGTACATCGTCGTCTTCCTCAACAAGTGCGACATGGTCGACGACGAAGAGCTGCTGGAACTCGTCGAAATGGAAATCCGCGAGCTGCTCACCAGTTACGAATTCCCGGGCGACGACACCCCGATCATTCGCGGCTCGGCGCTCAAGGCGCTCAACAGCTCCGGCAAGCGCGGCGACGCGGATGCCGATCCGATCTACAAACTGATGGACACGGTCGATGAGTACATTCCGAATCCGGAACGCGCGATCGACAAGCCTTTCTTGATGCCGGTGGAAGACGTCTTCACGATTACTGGTCGCGGCACGGTCGGAACGGGCCGCGTGGAACGCGGCCAAGTGAAGGTCGGCGAGGAAGTCGAGATCGTCGGGTTGACCGACGAGACGCGCAAGTCGGTCGTGACGGGCATTGAAATGTTCCGCAAGCTGCTCGACGTGGGTCTGGCGGGCGACAATATCGGCGTGCTCCTGCGTGGCGTCGAACGCAACGACATCGAGCGCGGCCAGGTGCTGGCCAAACCCGGCTCGATCAAGCCGCACAAGAAGTTCAAAGCCGAAGTGTACGTCCTCTCGAAGGAAGAGGGCGGCCGTCATACGCCGTTTTTTGCAAACTACCGTCCGCAGTTCTACTTCCGAACGACCGACGTGACCGGGACCATCAAACTGCCGGAAGGCGTCGAGATGGTGATGCCGGGCGACAACGTCGCGATGGACGTCGAGCTGATCACGCCGATTGCGTGCGAAGAAGGCTTGCGTTTCGCAATTCGTGAAGGCGGCCGGACGGTCGGCGCCGGCGTCGTAACCTCTGTCACCGACTAGGAGAAAGCGTGTCACCCTGAGCCTGTCGAAGGGTGGCTGAAAGAGAAAGATGGCTAAACAGAAGATTCGGATTCGCCTGAAGGCGTACGATCACAAGGTCCTCGACCAATCCGCAGAGCGCATCGTCGACACGGCGAAGCGTACCGGCGCGTTCGTGAGCGGTCCCGTGCCGCTGCCGACCGAGATCAACCGCTTTTGCGTGAACCGTTCGCCGCACGTCGACAAGAAGTCGCGCGAGCACTTCGAGATGCGTACGCACAAGCGCCTGATCGACATTCTGCAAGCCTCTCCGAAGACGATGGATGCGCTGATGCATCTCGACCTGCCCGCGGGCGTGGACATCGAGCTCAAGGCGTAGCCCACAGGGTGACACAACTGTGAAGAGCAGCGATGCAAATCGCTGCTCTTTTCTTTACGCGATCGCGACCTTGTGGAAGATCATCGAGCGAGCCGCCGACAAGATGCGCTCCACCGCCTCCACGCGATAGGCGGTCGCGCCGTCGACGGCGGGGCGCAAGATGCTGACCGTCGCGTTGGCTTCGAAGAATACGATCTGCCCCGCTGCATTCAGCGCAAAGTCGATGCCGGCGTAGTCGAGATCGAGCACGCCTGCGATTGCGACGAGTGCGTCGATCGCCCGATTTCCAAGTGAATCGTGCATGCAAGCGAGGAAGCCGGCTTCCTCGCGACGCTCCTCGGGCCCCATCTGCGCGCTAAAGTAATGCATCTTCCATTGCCTTCCGATCGCCAAATGAGCCGGATAGAGTTTCCCGTCGACGACCATAACCCGATATTTTCTCATGAGTCCATCCAAGCTGCGCGTGTCGACGAACTCGATGACGAGGAGCGGATCGCCGGGAAGCAGTGCGACCGCCTCGCGCAAACGGCGCGGCGACAATACGAGAAGGAAGTTCTCGCCGTTGTTGTACCCCGGTGAGCGCAGCAAGAGCGGAAATTCCAAGCCGCATTCCGCTAAAAGCGCGGGCGCATCATCGCCCGAGAGATCGGCGCGGGCGAACGTTGCGGTTCGTGGAACGACCAGCCCGGGAATATTTGCCAAACGTAGCGCGTTTTGCAAGCGGCCGGTTCGCAGAACTTTGACGGGCGCGTTGATGATTGGAGCGTTGGAGCGCGCGAGGAGCGCATCGACGAGTTCCAGGCCGGGGCAATTCAAGTCGGCGTCCCCGACGAGATTGAAGGCGACGTCGTGCGCCGGCAAGTCCGAGAGCTGATCCCAGTATTCCACGAGCATCGTTGTTTTTTCGCACCACTGCGATTCGAGGATGTGATCGGTATTCGTGTGCCCGCCGGCGATCGCCGAACCGATTTCCAAAACGCGAATCGGCCGGCCGGTTCCGGTATACGGGACCGTCAAGCTCGGCACCGCAGCCAGTCCGAGAAATGCATGCCGGCACGCGCTGCCTTCATCTTCGAGCATCAGGAGAAGCTCGGCAAATTCGCGGTGCGCGACTTTCAGGTGCCAATCCAGGCGCAGGACTTCCAGAAATTCGTCGCGCGCACGTAAGAGATCGCGCGCTCGCATCAGCATGCGGGCTCGCTCCAGGTGTGCAATGACGCCAAGCTCCGACACACCATCAGCATAGAACCCGCGTCGCTTTGCAAGATGAAGCCAGCATGACAACAACGGGCGCATGGCCGCTTTTTCATGCGAAGTTCATTTTGGCGTTCGCTTGCGTTAACCGGGGATGAGCCGATACGCCGCAAGCCTTCCCGTGCCGTCGAAACGCGCTTCGACCTGCATCTTGCCGTGGGCGAAGACGGCCCGGTAGACATAGCGCGCCCGGTCCGGATCGGCCGAAACCGATTTGAGCCCGTCGTACGCGCCGTAGCCATGCATCGATTGCGAAAGAAAGCGCACCTGATAATCCTGGATTTGCGATTTCAAAGCGTCGTCGAATGCGGCGCGCGCGTCGTCGGCCCGATCGTCGTAAATCGCGTGCGTCACCCGATCCACCACCTGCGACGGCGTTCCCGCCGGCGGCGCCGGCGCGGGTGCGGCGGAGTGCCGGCTGCATCCCGCTGCGAGAACCGCGGCGACGACAGCCGCGCAAGCGAAGCGGGTCAGAACGTTCCCCATCCGTACGCGTCGACCGTGCGCGTCGTAGTCGCGTGGCGGCGTCTCGCAGGAATGCGGTAGACGGCAGGCTCGATGAACGGCGCATTTGCGTTTGCGCTTGCATTTGCATTCGCTTCGTGTGCGGGCTGCGCGCGATTCGCGGAAGGTCGTGCGCGATCCGTGGACGGTCGCGCCTGCGCCGTTGAAACCGTTCTGTGCACCGCAAGTGCACGTTGCTGCTCGACGATCACGTGATGCTGCAGCGCGACTTCGTGTTCGAGGGATGCGTTCAACGCGGCTTCCTGGGCATAGGCTTGGCGCTCGCTGCGATAGGCACCCCACGCGTTCTGCGCATCTTCCTCGGCAGCGGCCTGGCGGCGCGCGTCTTCCGCGTAGCGTTCGTGCACTTTCTTGTTGTGATTGATGATCAGAAGAGCCGCGGCCGCGCCGCCGATGATGATATTACGCGTGCTGGCGGCTCCATCGGCAAGCGCGGGCGCGCCGCTCGCAGCGGCCAAGGTTGCGGCCAGGGCGCTCGCGGCAATCGAGTTTCGGATGAATGCTTGCATGAGGTCTGCCCCCTTTTGCTACGGAACGGTCGCCTCCAACCACATTGTTCCCATGCCGGAGCGAAGGAGCTGCCAAGCGCTGCGTAGATTATTGCACGCATGAACGTCCGAGCTGCATTCCACATTGCGCTGGGTTGCGTCGCGGTCGGACTGGCGGCATGCGGCGGCGGTGGCTCGTCGACCCCCGCGCCCCCCATCTCGTCAGCCTCACCGACGCCGATTCCGTCGCCGCCGTACGTCTTTGCCGCTACAAGCCCGGTGACGTATTTCCCGGTCGTCTTTACGAGCGTGACCACCGCCAGCTACTCCGCCATCGGCACGCTGGTAAACGCGCCCGTCGATGCCACGAGCGACACGAATAACAACGTCTACTTTACCGACGGGACGAGCGTGTTCGTCTACAAAGTGGCGGCCAACGGGGTCGTGTCACAGACGCGTTCATTTTCTGGAACGGCAACATTCACGGCGATTGCGGCAGACGCGTCCGGCGACGTCTTCGCAACGACCAAATCGGCGTCGGTTCAAGAGTACGGACCGAGCGCCACCGGCAGCAGCACGCCGATTGCGACCGTCGCCGGTGCGACCACGACGTTGCAAAACCCGATCGCCGTGGCAGTCGACTCGACAGGGAAGATTTACGTCGGCGACACGGTAACGACATGTCCGTCTCCACCGAGCGCGGCGATCTTGATCTTTTCCAGCGGTGCGTCTGGGAACGTCGCTCCGGCAACGACGGTGTGTTTGGGCTTCGCTGCGTGGCAAGCGACGCAATTTGCGATCGACGCGCACAACGTGCTGTATTATGCAGCTTCGTCGATAAACGTCTACGACCCCAACAACGTGAATGGCAAAGGCGTGCAATACTTCTTTGGTGGAGGGTTGAACACCGGCGTTGCGGTCGACGCCTCCGGAAACATTTACGGGAGTGCTTCTTTTCCCGCTACAGGTCAAACAATTTTCATTTACACACCGCAAGGGACGCAGCTCTCTGCCTATCAGGCGTTTTTCCTCTCGGCCTCCAATCCAATCGCCGTCAATCGCTAGCTGCCTTCATTTGACCCGATACGCTGCAACTTTCCCGTAGCGATCGAGCCGCAGGCGAATCTGCATCATCCCGCGCGTGAAGTCCGCGGCGAAGACGTAGCGCCCGGTATCCGGGTTCACGTCTTGCGCGACCAAGCCGTGGTAATCGCCGAGGCGATGCATCCGGTGCGAGATGGCGGCGACGTCCTCGCGATGCACCTGGCGGCGCAGCGCGTCGTTGAAATCCGTCGTGACGGCACTCGGCCGATCGTCGTAAATTGCGCGCGTGATACGGTCGGCCACGGCAATCGGCGAGGCCGGCGGAGGGGTCTCCGCGATTTGCTGAGATTGTTGCGACGCGCACGCCGCGAGCCCGCCGATAATCGCGGCGTACGTTATCCCGAAGGCGAGGCGACGAATCAAAAAACGCCCCAGCCCGTGGTTGCAACCGCGTGGCGTTCGATATTCCGCTTGCGAACCGGGGCCGGGTGCCGGCCGGTCACGGGCGGCGGCGGATCGACCGACACGGCGCGCGCGTGGCTTGCCGCGCGACCCTGCGCCGGCGAACTGCGTCGGCGATAGCGTTCGAGTTCGCGGTTGCGCGCTGCGAGTTCACGTTCGAGCAAAGCCGTGCGAGCGCGTTCTTGTTGCAGCGCGGTGTCGTCGGCGCGGTGCGCCGGCGGCGCTGAAGGTGAGGGCGTCGTGGGCGGATGCTGGTGATGAAACCAGCGATGAATGAACGCAAACGGTTCAGCGTGCGCCGGCTGCATCGTACTTGCGCCGAAGCCGAAGGCAACGGCGAGCGCGAGCAGAAGGCGGGGAGAACTCCGCATACCTGAAGAGTTTTCCCCATCCGCGGTCACGGCACGAGCCAAGCGGGCGCTACCCGGCATGCGGTCCGGGCGAAGGACGATCGATGGAACTCAAACCCACATTTCTCGGAACGATGGTCGCGCTGGCGGCCGCCTCATTCGGCGTCGTCGCGGCGCTCGCGTGGAACAGTGCGATCACGGACTTGGTCAAGACCGTCTTCCCGCACGGCCAGGGTCTCGTTTACGAATTTATCTATGCCGTCGTGATTTCGGTCATTGCGATTATGGTGGTTCGTTGGCTCGGCAAACTCGCCGACCGCGAACCACCTAAGTCTTAGCCGTCGAAGAGGCCCACGCCGCCAACAGCTCTTTCTCCCGCGCCGGCGCGAGGCCGGCCCGCAGTGGTACCCCGCGCCGCTCCGCATACTGCCAGTGCAAGATGTCGCCGATCGTCGTCTCCATCGGCCTGAACGTCAGACCGGCACCGAACGCTTTTGCCATATCGACGTTGGTGATTCCGGGCGCGCCTTCGCTTTGCGGGATCCACAGCGGCAACTCCGTCCACGGCTGAACGCCTTGCGCCTCCAAGAAGCGCTCTTCCACCCACGTTATTTCCGGCCGGGAATTGCTTTGTACCATCGATGCGCCGAGCACTTCGCCTAGCGTATTGCGCTTCGGGGGGATGACGACGTTGAAGTCACCGCTCTCGCACTTTTCAATCTGCAGCGCGGTGAACGTTGCGAGGTCGCGCGCGTCGATATATTGCACGAAACGATCCGGAGGAGCGGGTGCGAGCATGTCGCCGCCGAGCGCGACGCGCAGCGGCCAATAGCTGAAGCGATCGGTCGGATCCCACGGGCCGGCCACGAGTCCGGGCCGGACGATCGTTGCGCGACGGAATGTTTCGGCAACGACGTCTTCGCAGAGTGCTTTGAGGGCTCCGTAGGTTTCCGGTGTCATGACGTCGGGATCGGCGTCGGGAGGCAAGCGGAGCTTGCGCGATTGCTCGTTGATCTGCGGCTGCTTGAGGTCGAACACCGAAACCGTCGAAATGAAGACGTATTGACGTGCGCTCGAAGCGAAATGCCGCGTCGAAATTTCGACGTCGCGCGGGACATACGCGCAAGTGTCGACGACCGCATCCCAGCCCGAGGGTGGAAGCAACGCTAAATCGGTGCGCCGGTCGCCGTGGTATTGTTCCAACTGTGGAAAGAGTTCGGGGTTCGTCCGGCCGCGATTGAACAGTACGACCTCGTGACCGCGCCGCAAGAGCTCCGAGACCAAATGGCGGCCGATGAATTGCGTGCCGCCCAGAATCAAAACGCGCATCGTTTCACTCCTGAGGCGTTTTCTTCTACGGCGGAGAATGGTATCCGCCGATGTCCGACCCCGCGCGTTACCGCCCGCTGGAGCGCTTTACGGAGCGCGCCTCCGACTACGCGAAATTTCGCCCGGGCTATCCGGCCGCCGCGATCGATTTTATTCTCGCGGGGTTCAGCCGCCGGGAAGCGCTGGTGGCGGCCGACATCGGTGCAGGGACGGGAATCTCGTCGCGCCTGCTGGCCGACGCCGGCGTTCGCGTCATCGCGGTGGAACCGAACGACGCGATGCGTTCCGCCGCGCGGCGGCATACGCGCGTCACGTTCCGGGCCGGAACCGGCGAGGCCACCGGGATCGCCGCAGGGTCCGTCGACCTCGTTACGTATTTTCAGGCCTTTCATTGGGTCGAACCGGCGGCGGCGCTCGCAGAGGCACGGCGCGTTTTGCGCTCACGCGGGCGTTTTGCGGCAATTTGGAACGACCGTCAGCGTTCCGATCCCTTTACTGCGGCCTATGGTGAGATCATCGAACGGTTTGCGGTGAACCCCGAGGTGGTCGATCGCGCGTCTTTCGCCGGTCCGCTCGAGCCGCGCCTCCGCGAAGTATTTCCGCGCGTTGCGGTGCGTGAATTCCCGCATACGGTGCGCATGGACGCATCGTCGTTGTTGGGACGCGCGCGCAGTTCTTCATATTTGCCCGCCGGCGAAGGATTTGCGCCGGTGGAGGCTGCGCTCATGTCGTTGCACGACCGCCATGCCGACCACGAGGGCTTCGTGACCTTCGCCTACGCGGCGACCGTCTACCGCGCGGATCGCTAGCCCCAATGGAGGGCCCTCCCCTTCAGCGAAGAGGGCGGAGATGCCGATTCCACTCCATGAGCGGCGCGAACGGCTATTTTCCGGGACGAAACGCCGCATATATCAGCTCTTGGTCGACATGGGAACGTCGAACGATATCGTTTGGCCGTTCGCCGCGCAGCCGTTTATGCGATCCCCCGGTCCGCTGATTCCGGGCAAAACGGAGGAGTGGCACCATGGTTTCCATGCCGTTTTGGATGAGGTCGTCCCCGAAGACCGGATCGTCTGGCGCATCCAAAACGATGGAATGAACGGGACGCACGGCTTCTACCTGTCCACGGAAGGCAAACAAACGCGACTCGAACACCGGGTCGATGCGGAGCTGAGCGATACCGAAGGCCGGCTCCTGTGGAAGCGTTTGGAGGACGCCAACGAGCGTTCGACGGAGGCGTTGTTCGATAAGATCAACAGAGTGTTGAAGCGATGACCGCAGTCGCATCCAAGCGAACGGGCAATCCCGATCCAGTGGACTTTTTGGATATCGACGCGTTGCTGAGCGGCGAGGAGCGGATGGTGCGCGACCTCGTGCGCGATTACGTGCGTGACCGCATCCTGCCGAACGTGGCGGAATGGTTCGAGAGCGGCCGCATCCCGCGCGATCTCGGGCGGGAACTCGGCAAGCTCGGACTTCTCGGGATGCATCTCGAGGGTTACGGATGTCCGGGCGCTTCCGCCGTGGCGTACGGTCTCGCGTGCATGGAGCTCGAAGCGGGAGATAGCGGCGTGCGATCGTTCGCGTCGGTGCAGGGCTCGCTTGCGATGTTCGCGATCCATCGCTGGGGCAGCGAAGTTCAGAAATCCGAATGGCTCCCCCGCATGGCCAAAGGCGAAGCGCTGGGGTGTTTCGGATTGACGGAGCCCGATTTCGGAAGTAATCCCGCCGGCATGCGCACGTTCGCGCGACGCGACGGATCCGACTGGGTGCTCAACGGCACGAAAATGTGGATTACGAACGGCGGTATTGCGGACGTTGCGATCGTTTGGGCACAAAGCGACGACGGAATTCGCGGCTTTTGCGTTCCATCCGGTACGAAGGGGTTCGCAGCGAACGAGATCCATCGTAAGCTTTCGCTGCGCGCGTCGGTCACGTCGGAGCTCGTTTTGAGCGACTGCCGTCTTCCGGAGGCGGCGGCGTTTCCCGAAGTGCGCGGGCTCCGGGGGCCGTTAGCGTGCCTCAATGAGGCGCGCTACGGAATCATTTGGGGCTCGATGGGTGCGGCGCGCGCATGCTACGAGACGGCGCTCGGATATGCCAAGACGCGTGAGCAGTTCGGTCGCCACATTGGTGCGTTTCAGATCACGCAGGAGAAGCTCGTCAACATGCTGCTGGAACTCAATAAGGGCACGCTCCTTGCGTTACACATTGGGCGCATGAAAGATCAGCACCGGGCGCATCCCCATCACGTGAGTTTCGGCAAGCTCAACAACGTGCGCGAAGCGCTGAGGATCGCCCGCGAAGCGCGGACGATCCTGGGTGCGAACGGCGTCACGCTGGAGTATCCGGTGATCCGCCACATGAACAACCTCGAGTCGGTGCTTACCTACGAGGGAACGAGCGAAGTGCACACGCTCATCCTCGGTGAGGCGATCACCGGCGAGGCGGCGTTCGCTTAGGGTTCGACTCGGTTCTCGCCGGCGCACGTTGCGGCGCCGGGTTGCGCGGTGCCTGGTAGGTGCGAGCCGGTGCGGAGCGCGGTGCCTCGTAGGTGCGCGCAGGTGCAGACGAACGCGGTGCCTCGTAGGTGCGCGGTGCCTCGTAGGTGCGCGTTGGTGCGTACGAACGCGGTGCCTCGTAGGTGCGCGGTGCCTCGTAGGTGCGCGGTGCCTCGTAGG
>JAFAIW010000239.1 GCA_019236495.1 Vulcanimicrobiota bacterium
CGCGAGAGCGAGCCGGTCTTGATCTGACCTGCAGCCGTCGCCACCGCAATATCCGAAATCGTCGTGTCCCCCGTTTCGCCGGAGCGATGCGAGATCACGCACCGATACCCCGCTTTGTGCGCCAACTCGACCGCATCGAGCGTTTCCGACAGCGTGCCGATCTGATTCACCTTGATCAGAATCGCATTCGCGATTCCGCTCTCGATGCCGCGCTGCAAGCGCTGCGTGTTCGTCACGAAGATGTCGTCGCCGACCAGCTGCACACGCCCGCCGAGACGCTGCGTCAGCAACGCCCAGCCGTCCCAATCGTCTTCCGCCAACCCGTCCTCGATCGATACGAGCGGATAACGGTCGAGCAGATCCTCGTACAGGGCGACCATCGCTTTCGCATCGACCGGTTTGCCTTTCGCCTCGGGAAGGTACTTGCCGTCCGAATAAAACTCCGTCGCCGCCGAATCGAGCGCCAACGCCACATCCGTTCCGGCCTCGTATCCCGCGCGTTCGATCGACTTCACCAGCAAATCCAACGCTTGCGCCAGCGTGTCGAGGCGCGGGGCGTAACCACCCTCGTCGCCGACGAGCGTCGGCTGACCCATCTCGTGCAACAATTTGCCGAGCGCGTGAAAAACTTCCGAACCGTAGCGCACCGCTTCCGCCATCGTCGGCGCGCCGAGCGGCACGATCATGCACTCTTGAAATTGCAACGCCCCCTCGGCGTGCTTGCCGCCGTTGATCACGTTCATCATCGGCACGGGCAACAAGCTCGCCGTCGGTCCGCCGAGATACCGGAACAGCGGCACGCTCAAGCTCGAGGCTGCTGCTCGCGCGCACGCCAGTGAAACGCCCAAAATCGCATTCGCGCCGTACGCGCTCTTGTTCTC
Source organism: Vulcanimicrobiota bacterium (assembly GCA_019236495.1). GTDB lineage: Bacteria > Vulcanimicrobiota > Vulcanimicrobiia > Vulcanimicrobiales > Vulcanimicrobiaceae > JAFAIW01. The sequence continues at coordinate 882 of JAFAIW010000239.1, forward strand.
GGTACCGTCGAGCGCAATCATACGCATATCGATGTCGCGCTGCGCGGTGACGTCCAAGCCTTCCAAGTCGGGGCCGAGCGTTTCGTTCACCGCGGCCACCGCTTTGCGCACGCCCTTCCCGTTATACCGCTTGGGATCGCCGTCGCGCAGTTCCACCGCTTCGTGCGCGCCGGTCGACGCGCCCGACGGAACGAGGGCCTCTTCCACCGCACCGAAGCTGGTGGCGACCGTCACGCCCACCGTCGGATTCCCGCGCGAATCGAGCACCTCGCGCGCGTGCACGCCCTCGATCAACGGGCGCCCGCCCGCGCGCAGCGAGTCGAGCGACACTTATTCCACCAGCCAGCGATTCAAATCGTGCTTGCGCGACACGAATTCTTTTGCTTCGAAGAAAATGTCGAGCTCGCGGCGCGCGCTGTCGGCAGAATCGCTCCCGTGCACGAGATTGCGCCCGATTTGCTGCGCGAAGTCCGCGCGGATCGTGCCCGGCGCGGCTTGCAATGGATTCGTCGCGCCCATCATCTGACGCACGCCTTCCACGACGTCTTCGCCCTCGACCGCCAGCGCCACCAACGGGCCGCTCGTGATGAATTCCACGAGCCCGTTGAAAAACGGCTTGCCCGCGTGTTCGCCGTAATGCTTTCGCGCGCGTTCGCCGTCGAGCTGCATCAGTTTCATCGCCACGATCAAATACCCGCGCGCCTCCAAACGGCGCACGATTTCACCCACAAGTCCGCGCGACACGGCGTCGGGCTTGCACAACACCAGAGTTTGTTGTAGAGCCATAGCCCGACGGTGATTGGCGGCTAGAGTCCGTTTGCCTCTGCCGTCCGCGCGGCGATGAACTCGAGCTTCTGGCGCAGGACGTTGATGACGGTCGGCCACGTGTAGCGCTCCGCCGTAGCCTGCGCGGCGGCATGCATCAGGTGGACCTGCCGCGGATCGGCCAGTGTCGATTGGACGTAGGTAGCCAGCTCGAGCCCGTCTTCCGTATCGCAGACGATCGCGTTGACGAACGGCTCCGCATACTCTTCGCCCGTCGAACCGCACACCGGAATACCGCCCATCGCCATCACCTCGATGCCGACAAGCCCGAACGGCTCCTTGCCGCTGTTTGCCAGCACCAAATCGGCGGCTGCATAGAGCGCGAACAACGCTTGCTGCGGAATGAACGCACGTAAGTTGATCACGTCGGCTTTGGTTGCACCCAAGCGCTCGAAAAAATGGGGGTCGCCGACCGGAAGCAACACGTCTTCGACTTGCAAGCCGGCCGCCTTTGCGCGCATCAAGACTTCACGTCCGTGCGGTTCGGCACCACCTTTGATCACGAGCAACGGACGCGCGCCGCGCTTTTTCAATTCCGTCACCGCATCGACCGCCTGAAACCAGCGCTTGTCGGGGTCGAACCGTCCGACTTTCGCCAACAGCGGATCGCCGCGCAACGCATCGCGAAATTGCTTGACCAACTCCGGCGGCGGCCCCTCGAGCAAGCGCCGCGGAATTCCGTTCGGAATAACCAACGCATTAACACCGCGCTGACGCATCTCGAACTTCATGAATTTGCTGATGGTGGTAATCGTAGCGGCGGATTGCAACGCGATCCAATCGATGTTTTCGAAACCGTAGGTGTTGTTGGCGTTCCACAACATGACTGCCGCGCGGCGCAGCCCGTTTTCCAGCAGCAAGCGATGCAATGCGATCGCGGCTTTCACGGTCTGCCATTCCTCGATCAACACCAAGACCTGTTCGCCCTGTGCGAATGCCGGCTTGATGTAGCGTTCCATCACGAATTCGGGGACGACGCGGGCGAATGCATCGACCTTTGTATATTCGCCTTCGTACACCCCGCCGGGATACTCGCGCGAAAGATCTTGCAGGACGCGGTGCAATCGCACGCCCGAAGGCAGCGTCGATTGCGCTTCGGCTTCGGGATCGCCGATGAATGCGATTTCGGTGGAGACGCCGCTCTCCGCCAACGCCGATGCGAGTTCCGTTACGCGCACGCCGAGTCCGCCGACGCTCGCGTACGGGTCCGGCCCCTCGAAGCAGAGAAGTACCGCGTGCTTCGGAAAGAACACGCACGCGCGTTCTGCCCGCGAGAAAGGGAACCATTCTGTCGACGACGTCCGACCCGTTTGCAAAGACGCGCAGCGCGCTCTACGGCACGCAGTTTTCCGGCGTGAGGTACACCCCGGAAACCACCAGCACGAACGAAGCGGCGCTGAAAATCCTCGGGATGCCGGGTGCGGCGGGCGTTACGCTCGTTACCGACTACCAGACGCAGGGCGTCGGGCGCAGAGGCCGCCCCTGGGCCGCGGAACGCGGTCAGGCGCTGCTGTTCACCACGATTTTGCCCGTCACGCTCTCGCCTGCGGATCTCTGGACCGTGCCGTTTTGGGCCGGACTTGCGGTGCAAAGCGGGCTGCTCTTTCACGGCGTCACCACAACGTTGCAGTGGCCCAACGACCTTCTGCTCAACGGCCGCAAAGTTGCGGGAATTCTGTGCGTTTCTCGCGGGATGGGCGCCGTTGCGCAAGTGGCATGCGGTGTCGGCGTGAACGTGCGCCGCGGCGACGAAGCGATCTACGCCGGCATCGAGCCGCCGCCCGCATTCATCGGCGATGTGAAAGCCGTGGAGCGCCACGAATTACTTGCGTCGATCTTGCAGCGGTTCGAAGACATGCTCTCGCTGCTCAACAATCCGACGCAAATTGCGCGACGCTGGGAAACCGCCGCGAAATTGAAAGGCACGAAGTATCGGATTCGGATCGATGGTGCCGCCGCGCCTTTCGAATGCGTCGCCGATCGCCTCAGCAACACCGGAGGATTGATCGTCACCGAAAAAGGCCGCCCCCGCACTATCGAAACGGCTGACGCCCAGGTCGTTCGGTAACGAGACCTCCCTCCGGAGGCCGCTCGAAAAAGCGCGTCCTGCGCTTTTTCTGCTCATCCGCGGGATGCGGAGCGACGAGCGACTCCGCAACGGAATGCCGTTAACCCGCTATTTAACGACGCCGCCGATCGCGACGTTGGCCTTTTTGAGCGCGGCGACTGCGGCTTCTTCGACACCGCCGTCGACCGTCAAACAAAGATTCGAGGCGGAGTTCACACCGGCGGGTTTCGGGATCATTTTTGCGACGACGCCGGAATCCTTGAGCGCCTTGGTGGCAATCATCGTGTCCGCATTCGACGAAAAAAACAATATCACGTCTGCCATGGCGCTAGCCCGACTGATTGCCGGTGACGAGTTTATTGAGGCCGCCCGCAACGTCTTTGAGTTCGGCCACCCGATCCACGGCTTGTTTCATCCTGCCGTTCATTTCCTGGGCAAGCGTATCGATGACGACGACATCGTTGTAAATTTCGTCGTTGAGCGTAGCCAACTCTTGTGCGCGCCGCGGCACGTCGTTGCCGGTGCGGAGGTCGGCGATCGTCTTACCGGAACGTTCGACCGCGGCTTTCGTAGCGGCAACGTGGTCACCGGAAACTTCGCTACCGACGATAATCACGCCAAGCTCGCCCGCAGCCTCGCTCACCCGGCGGCTGCGCTCCGCCAGGTCGCGCGACAGGCGCGTGACGATGGGAATCGACACAAGCAATGCGATGATCGTCGCCACCAATCCCCACATCACGAGCGTCACCGTCGTATGGTTTTGGATTTGCTCGAACACCGACATCGGAACGCCGTACCAGCGCGCCCCGACGACGTTGTTTTGATCGTCGAGGATCGGGTCGATGCGCGCGAGATACGTGGTGCCCCCTTCGCTATCCGGCCCGAGATACGTCTTGCCGGCATTCGGCCCTTCAGAGTACTTTGCAACCTCCGCGTCCACGATGCGCGTTCCGTCCGGTTGCGGAATCGTGCTCGAGACGATCGCATCGCCTTGCAACAGCGCCGCCTTGCCGCCGAGCGCTTTCGTGGTTTCGTCGACGATGTCGTAGAAGTGGTTCATCAGCACGCCGCCGTAGATCGCGCCGATCGTGCGTTCATTCGCGTCGCTCATCGGCGCCGCCGCAACGAGCGCGAGTCCGCTATTCAAGCGACGAACCGTTTTACCGTCGGGTCCTTTGATGTCGGCCGTGGCTTGCGGCGCCAGCCCTTCTCCGCTCAGGACGTCTGCGCCGAGCACGGCCGGGGTA
>JAFAIW010000248.1 GCA_019236495.1 Vulcanimicrobiota bacterium
GAAGATCTTGGCGACGTAGGGGACCGGGAGTTTTTGGACGACCTTCGCGGCCGAGTCGGCATCCATCGACGCCCAGTCGTTGGCGGTGCGCCGCATATCTGCCGTCGCGCCCTGGCTCATGTCGCCGGGTGCTCCCTCGGCCCCGCCCGAGAAGCCCGCCGTCTGGGTCGCGCCGGCGGCCGCAGCTTGATTGGGGCCGGCAGCGGTTTGCGCCTTAGCGCGTTCGTCCGCGGCTTGAGCCATCACTTGATTCACCTGCGATTGCAGGGCCGTAATCTGCTTGTCGCGAGCCGCTACCTGACCCTTGAGGTCGTCGACTTGCGTTTGAAGTGCGGCAATCTGCCGGTTGCGCTGCGAGACTTCCTCATTGAGCGCCGCAAAGTGGAACGGCTTTGCAAGCGCGTCCATCCCCGATCCGGCCACATGCCATACCGGCGAAAGCGGTCCGTTCACGATGAAGTTCCTGGACGGCGGCAATAAAATCGCGAGCGCGAGCAGCACGATGGCCACGAGCGGCAGCACGTACTTTCCATATTCGCGTTTCTTGGGGCGCTGGCGTGTAACGATCATGGCATACCTCCGGCGGCGAGCGAGCGCGACCAACGCCGCGCGTTCGTGTCGTCGAGCTCCTTTTGCTCGATCGCGAAATCATTGAGCACGTGTGCCGCAAAGCGGCGTTCCTTGAGCTTCTCGAGCACTTTCTTGTCCTTAGCGGCGTCTACCAAGCGCAAACGCGCGCGTTCGTGATCGACCCGGCAACGTTGCACGGTGCTCTCCTGCCGCGTGATCGCTCGATCAACGTACTCGAGATGGGCGTAGTGCATCCGCAATTCGTCCGCTTGGAGCGAACGATGGTCGTTGCGTAGCACGTCCGAGTATCGCCGAAACTCCGCCTGCAGGCGCCAGAGCTCGGAACGCGCGTCATTCAGAATGCGCAAAGCGCGCGCAACCTCCATCTGACGCTCTTCCTCGATGCGCCGTCGCAAATCGAGAGCGGGCTGAAGATTGAAACGAAAGCGCCGGCTCATGCGATTTCCATCAGTTGCTTCAGCGTCTCGTCATAGGTCGACGTTTCTTCAATGCCTTGCTTCAAAAATGCGCGAATGGCTTCGATTTTCGAAATCGCCAAATCGACCCGCGGATTAGAGCCGGGCACGTAGGCGCCGATATTGATGAGGTCCTCCGCCTCGCGATATGTGGCAAGGATGTCGCGAATCGCCGAAGCCGCTGAAAGCTGATTCGCGTCGACCACGTCGGGCATGACGCGGCTGATGCTGTTCAGAACGTCGATCGCCGGGTAGTGATTGGCCGCAGCCAGCGCGCGCGAAAGGACGACGTGACCGTCGAGAATAGAACGCACCGCATCGGAAACGGGCTCGTTCATGTCATCGCCGTCGACGAGCACGGCGTAGAGACCCGTAATCGTGCCGGTTTTGGACGTCCCGGCGCGCTCGAGTAATTTGGGAAGCAACGCAAACACCGACGGCGTGTAACCGCGCGTCGTCGTAGGCTCGCCGATCGCCAAACCGACTTCGCGTTGCGCCATCGCGAAGCGCGTGATGCTGTCCATCATGAACATGACGTCGAGACCTTGATCGCGGAAAAACTCGGCGACGCGCATTGCCACGAATGCGGCCTTGATCCGCACCAGCGCCGGTTGATCGCTCGTGGATACGATGACGACGCTGCGACGCAATCCGTGTTCGCCCAAGTCTCGTTCGATGAAGTCCCGGACTTCTTTGCCGCGTTCTCCCACCAGCGCGACCACGTTGACGTCGGCAGACGTATTGCGGGCAATCATACCGAGCATCGTCGACTTGCCGACGCCGCTTCCCGCGAAGATTCCGACCCGCTGACCTTTTCCGACGGTCAAAAGTCCGTCGATGGCGCGAATCCCCAGCGCAACGGGCTGGGTGATGCGGCGGCGCGAAAGCGGGTCGGGCGGTGACGCCGTAACGCGCGCGCGCTCTTCGAAATCGATCGCGGGGCCGTCGTCCATCACGCGGCCGAGGCCGTCGAGAACGCGACCCAAAAGCGCGTCGCTGACGCCCACTTCGAGCGGGCGGCCGAGGCTGACGACCTCCGAGCCTGCACCAATGCCGGCCAGATCGCCAAGCGGCATAATCAGGACTTTGTTGTCGCGGAAACCGACGACTTCGGCTAAAACGGGCTCGGCATTGCGCTTGAACGAGATCAAACACGTTTCGCCCACGGCCATGTTCGGCCCGAGGCTTTCGATCACCACACCGATGACCTGACGCACTTTGCCGTTTTGGCGAATGAGATCCACCGACTCGAGCGTTCCGAGATAACGGTCGGCCGAGAAAAGCTGGGTGGCCATGGGCAATCAGCTCGCGGCGGCGGCTTCGGATTCTTCGGCGAGAACCGGGACGTTCAAGACTTTGCGCGCTTCGTCGAGCTGTGTCCCGACTTTCGCATCGATCGTGCCGGACTCGGTTTCCACCACCACTCCACCGCGATCCACGCGCTGATCTTCGATCAGGCGGAGATGTTCGATGTCGCCGAGGGCCAGCATCCGTTCGCGATGGTCGCGCATCGCTTCCAAATCCGCTGGGTTGACGCGCACCGTAATAGTCTCGCGATGAACCAAACGCGCGATCGCCGCTTTGGCCATCTGCACGACGACGTTGCGATCGACGGCGACCTGTTGATGGACGACCTTCTCTGCGATCGCGTACGCGAGCTTGACGATCTCTGGCTCGGCGCCCTCGATGATCTTGTGACGTTCGATCCGCGCCATCTCCACGAGGCCACGCATGGTGGCGAGCATCTCGTCCATCTCGGCGCCGGCTTGCGTGCGACCGTCGGTCACGCCGCGGTCGAACCCAGCCGCGTGCGCATCTTCTTCGATGCGTTGCGCGTCGCCGGCCGCGTCTTCAATGAGCGACATCGCGCGGTCGCGCGCATCTTCGATCAAGCCTTCCGCGTCGCGCTCCGCGCCGCTGACGACCTCCGCCGCCTCGTGCCGAACCGCGTCCCAGTCGATCCCAGCGGGCTTCTCGACGATCGAGGCCTGCTCGGGCAATATGTCGATGCGATCGAAATCGTCGATGTGTCCGTTGGTTGCCGGTTCGGCTGCCCGAATTTCCGGAACCGACAGCGCGTATCGCTGGCTCGCGACGTTCGCGTTCTTGACGATTCGGCCCATCGGGCTAAACGAGCCGCTCGTCTTTTGCGCCGCGCGCGATGACGATCTGACCGTTCTCTTCAAGCGTGCGGATCACGTCTACGATCTGCTGTTGAGCCCGGCCGACTTCGCGCATGCGAACCGGTCCGAGAATTTCCACGTCTTCGCGCAACGTTTGCGCGGCGCGCGAGGACATGTTCTTGTAGATACGGCCGAGGAGTTCTTCGTTGGCCGTCTTGAGCGCCAGCGCCAGGTCCTTGCCGTCGACTTCCTTGAGAATCCGTTGGATCGAACGATCGTCCAGATTGATGATGTCTTCGAAGACGAAGAGCAGGTTCTTGACTTCGGCCGCGATTTCCGGATCGCGTTTTGCAAGGCCGTCGAGAATGTTCTTCTCCGTCTCGCGATCTACGAAGCCCATGACGTTGGCCAGCGACTGCACGCCGCCGGCTTTCGAGAAGTCCGCCCCGCTCACGAGCAAGCGGCGACCCAAAAGTTCGTCCAACTGCTCCAAAACTTCGGGCGCGGTCTTTTGCAAGATCGCGATCCGCATCGCAACTTCCGCTTGCAACTCGGGCGGCAGCGCGGAAAGCACTGCTCCCGCCTGGTCGGGCGACATGTACACCAGGATGAGCGCGATCGTTTGCGGATGCTCGTCTTGAATGAACTGGAGCAACTGCGCCGGTTCGGTCTTCTTGATCAGCTCCAGCGGGTTGCCGTGTTTGAGTGCCGCAAAGAGCCGGTTTGTCCTGTCGTCGGCTTGACCGGCGCCGAACGAACGCTCGAGAATTTCCTTCGCGTACTCGATGCCGCCCTCGTTGATGTACTTGAGGGCGATCGCGCGCTGATACGCTTCGGTGATGACCGCGTCGCGCTTCTCGATGGAAACCGTCGAGATCTTGGCGATTTCCAGGACGATGCGCTCGACTTCGTCTTGGCGCAAGAATTTGAAGATCGTCGCGGAGAGCTCGAGCCCCAGCGTGATGAGGAGAATCGCGGCCTTCTCGGGGCCGGTGATGTCGAGTGCCGAGGTCGCGAAACCGGCCGGAGGCCCGTTATCGCCGTCCAGCGTCCCGAGGTTGACGATCGGTGAATCCATTAGCGGCTTCTCCTACTCAGCCAGCCAGAGTTTGACGAGTTTCGCGATGCTATCCGGGTTTTCTTGAGCGACGGTCGTGACGTACTCGATCATTTGCTCGCGGGTGAGATCGGCTGCCGAACGAATCGGAGCGGCGATACCGGGCGCGCCCTCGAGCATCGGGTGCTCTTCGAACGGCGGCAGCTCTTCCGCGAGCGTCGCATCGAACGCCGGGAGTTCTGCAGCCGGACGGAAGGCGCGGCGGCGGCGGGCTTGTGCGATCAAGAATCCGAGCAAGGCTGCGGCGGCAATTCCGGCCACCGTCAGCACCGGCACGGCCGGCAATCCG
>JAFAIW010000281.1 GCA_019236495.1 Vulcanimicrobiota bacterium
TTCTCTTCACCCGGAATGTCGAGCCAGCGCGCGGAAGCGCCGGTCGCCACGATCACGGTCTTGCCGTGGAATTCTTCGTCGGCAGTCCGCACGGCGAGGGGACGTTTCGTGAAATCCACCTCGGCCACGTCCACATTGAGAATGCGCGCGCCGAACCGTTCGGCTTGCTCGCGAAACGCCATCATCAACTCGGGGCCCATGATTCCTTGAGGAAAGCCGGGATAATTCTCAACGTCCGTGGTCAGCATCAGTTGGCCCCCGTAGAGTCCTCCCGCGAAAACGAGCGGGCGCAGATTCGCCCGGGCGGCATAGATCGCCGCGGTGAGACCGGCGGGCCCCGATCCGATGATGATGACCTGTTCCATGGCACGCTGTTCAACGGCCAGGGTGGCCGCTCCGGTTGCAGAAGCCCCTTGCGATGCTCGAAGACGAATTCAGCGACGTCCTCAAGAAAGCGCAACGCGGAACCGGTATCACGAGCGCCGTTGTCGCGTCGCAGGCCGGCGTCGATGCGGCCCAGCTTTCCGCGTGGATTGCGGGCGACGGCACGCCGGATGATGCGCAAGCCCGCGCGATCGCGCGCGTGTTACGCCTCGATCCCGGCAAGTTCGCCGACGCCGCCGCGAATCGCTGGCATCCGGCCCCGATCGAACTGCCCGACGTGCGCCATCATCCGCAAGATCCGCACCCGAGCAACGGCTATGTTTTCTTTCTAGACGGCGGAAAACGCGCCGCACTGATCGATCCCGCCGGAATTCCGCAAAATCTGCTGCGGATTCTTCGCGACGGCCACTATCATCTGCAGTACATTCTCATCACGCACAAGCATCCGGATCACTGCGACGCAACCGCAGACATCGCCGCGGCGTTTCCGCAAGCACAAATCGTCATGCATGGGGCGGACGTTTTCGCAATTGGTGAGCTCGCACCGAAAGCCATCCGCGTACGCGACGGCGAGGAGCTGCCCTTCGGCGACGACGTTCGAATCCGGATGCTCCACACGCCCGGGCATACCGACGGCTCGACGTCGTACCTTTTCAAATCGACGGTGTTTTCCGGAGACACGCTTTTCGCCGGGAGCGTCGGCGGAGCGTACGGCGACGCAACGACCTACGAAGACATTCTCAACAGCGTGCGCTCGAAACTTTTCACGCTACCCGACGACACGGTCGTCATGCCGGGGCATGGGCCGCCGTCCCGCATCGGGTGGGAGAAAGCGCACAACCCCTTCTTCCCCGGCTAACGCGCGCGGGCGCTCACCTCGGCTGAAGCGCTCGTTCCAACCGCCTCAACGCGGGCGCGCGTCGTCGACGAAGCGCGATTGTCATTCTGGATGAGCTGAAACTCCACAATCTTCACCCCGGACTCCGGAAGCGTCAGCCGCAATTGCATCGGCGAACAAACCTTGTCCGAACAGAACGACGCAATCCATCCCGAAGCCAGCTCGCTGGCACGAAGATGGACGTTCGTCCCCGGCTTGCCCGCCACGACGAGTCGATACTTGATGGTGCTCGCCACGCTCCCGGGCAAATCCGCACCGGTCCACGGCGCCAGCGACACCGCGGTCTTCGACGTGTCCAAGCCCAGTGAAACGATGCCCTCTTGCGCTTGCTCGGTGTAGCGCGCGTACGAACCGCTCTTCGGCGGCAGAAGCTCGCCGTATTTCAGCGTCTGCGCGAAAGCACCGCCTGCCGCATTCGGATCGTTTGCCGCGACATAAGCCCGTGCCAGATACAGATTCGTGTATGCAACGTCGATCGTCGTGTCCGTCGATGGTTTCTTCGAATACGCGTCAAGCGCGAGCGTCACACCCCTTTGCATGGCTGCGATTGCGTCCGGATATTGCTTGAGCTTGAGGTACGCCTTGCCGATCGCGACGCTCGTTTCGGGATCCGCGGAAAGATCCATCAGCCGCTCGTATGTCGCGATCTCGTCTTGCCAGCGCCCCAATTCGAGGTACGCCGTGGCAAGCGAGTTGAGCACGTCTTGATCGTTCGGCATCGCAGCGAGCGCGGTCGTGTAGGCGGCGGCGGCGCCGTTCCAATCCTCGCGATTCGATGCCAGATCGCCTTGGAGACGCGCAAGAGTCGCGCGGTCCGAATCGTTGGTCGCGACTTTCGAAAGTGCCGCAATGGCGGCGCTCTGCAGCGTCGCCTGTTCGGCTTGAATGCGCAGGTAGTCGGTTACCTCGCCCTTTGCCGGATCGGCTTGACCGAGCAATTGGTTCGAAGCGTCGATCGCCGCATTGACGGCCTTCACTCCGGCTAACACGCTCGTGCGATCGTTTCCGAAGACAAAACCCTTCGGATCGAGCAATGCGTCGATTTTTCTCTGAACGTCGGAATCGATCGACCCATTGCGCCCTGCGCGTGCATCCGCGACGAACGATGCCAATTGAGGCGCCGAAATCACGTCAACGAAGCGCGCGCGAACGATACCGTTCGCATCGATGACGTACGTCGTCGGAATTCCCAGCACGTCGTAGGCGTGCGTCGCGCTGCGATCGGCGTCGATCGCGACCGGATACGGCAGGCTCTTGGCGGCCACGAAGGCGCGAATGATCGGTGCCTGCTCGGTGGCATCGACCCCCAAGAACGCCACGCCCGGGGCGTGGAGTTGCTTGTACGAAGCGATCATGTCGGGCGTTTCGAGACGGCACGGCGGGCACCAGGTCGCCCAAAAGTTCAGCACGAGCACGCGCCCGCGGAAAGAATCCAGCGTCACTGCGCGTCCGTCGAGCGTCGTCACGGTGAACGACGGCGCGGGCGCGCCGACCTGCGGACCGGGGGACACGGCTTGCGCGCCGGCAGCGGTGGGGAGTGCCAGCACGGCGGCAGCGAGGAGGATCGATCGAAAACTCTGATGCATCGTTTCCGCCCTTTCGAAATGAGCCGTCAAACGTCCTAGAACATCACGTGCGTAGTTTGTAACCGACCGCGGTCATTCGCAGGGCGATGGCGACCGCAACCACCATCAAGGCGCTTACCGCACCCATCGACACCCAAAGCGGCAGATAGCTTTGACCGGTAAACGAAAAACGAAACGCGTCGATCGTGTAAAACATCGGATTGAAGAGCGACGCGGTCCGCAACGCCTGGGGCAAAAACTGGACCGCCGTGAAAACTCCACCTACGAAGACCAGCGGCGTGATGCCAAACGTGACGAATGCGGCCAAATGGTCGAATTTTTCGGCGAGCAACCCGAAGATGACGCCGAGCGCCGAGAACAGCACCGATACGACGATCATGATCCCGAAGTAGAGCGCCCAATCCTGCGGTACGGTGTGAACGAGCACGAACCCGAGCACCATGATGATGTTGGCGATGATCACCGCGCGCGCCACGCTTCCCAAAATGTACCCGAAGAGAATTTCGGAAGCCGACATGGGTGCGATCAGCATCTCCTGAATCGAGTTCATAAAACGCCCTTGGAACACCGAGCTGCTGCACTCCGCGTAAGACGAGTCGATGACTTGTAGCATGATCAAGCCCGGAATTAGAAACTCTGCGTACGAGACGCCCTGAACGTGGCGAATGCGCGTCCCAAGCGCCAAACCGAAAACCAGAACGTACAGCACCGTGGTGATCACGGGCGGCCAAATCACCTGATTGATGATCTTGAAGGTGCGCTTCATCTCACGCTTCATCAGCGTCACGGTTCCGACCGCGTTCACCGGCGCGTCAACTCCAGGAAAACGTCTTGTAAGGTCGACCGCTTGAAATCGATCTCTTCGATTTCAAACCCGGCGCGTTCCAGCTGTCGCAGGGTCGATGCGAGCTGGTCGGGGGTCACGCCTTCGAGCCGGACTTGACGGCTACCGGATTCGAAGCCGACGGCCAGCGGCGTCAGCGCTTCGGGCAGCGCGCGAATCGGCCGGTCGACGGTAATCGACATCTGCGTCGAGCGATGCCGCGCGAGAAGCGTCGCGGTCGATTCCAGCGCGACCAGTTTTCCGCTCTCGATGATTCCGATGGACTTGCAGAGTGCTTCCGCCTCTTCCAGATAGTGCGTCGTCAAGAAAACGGTCATCCCGTCGCCATTGAGGCGACGCAATAGATCCCACAACTCGAGCCGCAGCTCCACGTCGACGCCGGCCGTCGGCTCGTCGAGAATCAAAAGTTTCGGCGAGTGGATCAAGGCCCGCGCCAGCGTGAGACGCCGTTTCATTCCGCCCGAGAGCTTCATGTATTCTTGCCGCGCTTTGCTTGCAAGCCCAAAGCTCTCCAGCAGAAGGTCGGCGCGCTCCGAGACGTCGCGCGGCCGCAAGCCGAAGTAACCCGCCTGAAAGATCAGGACGTCGCGGATCGAGAGGTAGCGATCGAAATTGTATTCTTGCGGGGCAAGCCCGATGAGCGGCCGGGCATGCCGCCAATCGCGCACGACGTCGTAACCGAACACGCGAATGCTGCCCGAATTGAGTTTCGCGAGCCCGACGATTGCG
>JAFAIW010000282.1 GCA_019236495.1 Vulcanimicrobiota bacterium
ACGATCCGCCACACCAGGATCAACAACATCAGCGCTTGGAGCGTTTGGCTCACCGAATTCGCAAGCAGCAGCCCTTTCGCGCCGAGTGTAGGCAGCCACAGCACCGAAAGTACTACGTTCGCGACCACGCTGAAAACGGAAATTCCCACCGTCCAGCGCACTTCATGACAGGCGAACGAACAGCGGCTGAGCACGACGTTCGCGGCCAGCGCGAACAAGCCGACGGCGGTGTACGGCAGAAGGCCGGCAGTCAGCGCGGTGGCGGACGGTCCGAAAGCTCCGCGCTGGAACAGCGCCGCGACAATCGGCACGCGGAGCACCAAAATTCCGCAGACGGCGGGCACCATGACGAACGAGACGATCCGCAAGCCCGTGGTCAACACTCGCCGCACGCCCTCGCGGTTGTCGACGGCGAACTGTGAGGCCAGCAACGGAAAGAGCACCGTTGCGATAGCTGCCGCGAAAATCTGTTGCGGGAAGTTGGCGAGCTTCACCGCATAGTTCATTCCCGACATATATCCGGACGGGAGCGACGACGCAAAATAGCGGTCGAAAAACAGCGCGATCTGCCCCGCCGCCGAGCCGACCAGAATAGGTCCGAGCATCCGTCCGATTTGCGCAAAGCCCGGGTGGCGGAAGTCCAAACACCACTGAAACTTCCGCAGCGCAATCAAAGACGGCAACTGAACAAGCAGCTGCATGACGAGACCGAGCGAAGTCCCCAGCACCAGCGCGTAGATTCCCAGGTTGTGAAAGAGCGCGATCACGCAGAGAATCGTCGCAATATTGATCGCAATGCCTTGAATCGCCGTTGCGGAGAAGCGATGGTAGGCATTGAGGAGCGCGCTCACGACGCCCGCGAGGCTCGTGGCGACGATGGTGGGCATCAGCCACTGCGTCATGCGAATCGTCTCGTAGAGCGACGAACCTGAGAAGCCGCGGGCCACGATCGGCACGTAGTACGGCGCCAGCAACCAGCCTCCGACCGCACACACCGACAGCGTCAGGAAGATGGTGTTGATGATGGTGCTGGCCAGCCGCCAAAGTGAGCGTTCTTCGCCGCGAGCAAGATAGGAAGAGAACGTGGGAACGAGTGCGCTCAGCAATGCGCCGTTGAACGCGCCGAAGAGAATCGTCGGGACGGTTGCAGCCGCCACGAAGATATCCATCTCGCGGTGCGCGCCGTAGAACCGCGCATTGACGACCTCGCGCATGAAGCCCAAAAGCGTCGACGCGAGGGTTGCTCCGATGACGACGAGGGTTGAGGTCGCGACCGCCTGATGCGGTACGTCGTCCGGCTCGACCAGCCGAAGCCGGCGGACGGGCTCGTTAATGCGCGCCGACTCCCCTGATAACCGCCGGAATCGTGCGAAGAATGATCCCGAGATCGCCCACGGGCGTCATGGTGTCGATGTACAGATTGTCGAGCCGCATCCATTCGTCGAACGAAACGTTCGAACGTCCCGAAATCTGCCAGAGCCCCGTGATGCCCGGCTTGACGCTCAAACGGCGACATGCGTACTCGCTATAATGTACCACTTCGCACGGCAGGGGCGGACGCGGACCAACCAGCGACATATCTCCGAACAGGACGTTGAGAAAGTTCGGCAATTCATCGATGCTCGTCTTCCGAAGGAAAGCACCGAGCGGATGCAACCGTGGATCCTTGCGAATCTTCAATACGGGGCCGTCGACTTCGCTCAAGTGACGCAATTCGTCGTGCAATAGGTGAGCGCCGTCCACCATCGTGCGCAACTTGAACATCTTGAACGGCTTCCCGTTCTTACCGACGCGCTGCTGCACGAAAATCGGGGCTCCGTGAGAAACGAGGACGATGGCAACGCTCGCTACGATGACGATCGGAACGGAGATGATAAGAAAGAACGTCCCCAGGACCACATCGATCGCGCGCTTCCATACATCGGTTCGTGCGGTCGACACGCGCGGCTCGAGCGCAACGAGCGGCGGTCGAGCCGCTGCCCTCGCTACCGGTTCCGACGTCAGATCGATCAGTCCCATGCCCTCTTCATTTCAAACGTTGCAACAAAAAGCGCCGCCGATTCTAAACGGCCTTCACCGACAGGAGCGCTTCCTCGACCGATTTCCCAACGGCATCTAGCCCCATGACAGTTCCGAGTGACCCGGTCTTTTCGCCTCCCACTTCGATAAAAGGCACGTATTCCCGTGTATGGTCGGACCCCGGCGCGGTGGGGTCGCAGCCATGGTCGGCCGTAAAAACCAACCGATCCCCCGGTCGGAGCCCTGCAAGCAGCGATGCGACCCGCTGATCCAAGCGCTCGAGCGCGGCACCGTAGCCGCGGACGTCGCGACGATGCCCATATTTGCTATCGAAATCGTTGAGGTTGGTGAAGATCAGACCGTGATCGACGGAGGCCATCAAATCCAGCGTGCGCGCAAGAGCATCTTCGTTGTCCGTGACACGAACGGATGAGGTTATTCCTCGACCACAATAGATATCCGAAATCTTCCCCACCGCGTGGACGCCGATCCCTGCGTCGCTCAAGCGATCCAGCAGCGTCGGAGGGGGCGCAATGGCATAGTCTCGCCGGTTGGCCGTCCGTACGTAGTCCCCTGGTGTTCCCGTGAACGGCCGAGCGATGACGCGGTTGACGTCGTGCGGGGGAACGAGCCGTTCGCGAGCCGCTTCGCACCACGCGTAGAGCTTCGCGAGTGGAATCGTTTCTTCGTGCGCCGCGACCTGAAACACGGAATCGGCAGAGGTATAGAGGATGGGCCTCCCGGTCCGCTGATGCTCGGGTCCCAGCTGCGCGATGATTTCCGTGCCCGAAGCTGCAATGTTGCCGAGCGGTGCAACGCCGGCAATCTCCGTGAACATGCGGACGACGTCGTCGGGAAAGCCGTTCGGGTAGGTAGGAAACGGCGACTGCGTCACCACGCCGGCCATCTCCCAATGTCCGGTGATCGTATCTTTTCCGAGCGACTTCTCTTGAAGTCTTGCATGCGCGGCCGCGCGCGACGGTGCCGCGTCAATCCCGCGAATGGGGGTGATTGCGCCCAGGCCGAGTCGTGCGAGATTTGGCAGGTTCAAACCACTGAGTTGCCGCGCCGTATTGGCGATCGTGTTCGCGCCCGGCGCATCGCCGAATGTCGCAGCGTCGGGCAGCGCGCCAACGCCCCCTGAATCGATCACGACGACGACGTGACGCGGCATCGCTCTCCTTCCTCGCCGAAAGACGCGCTTCTCCCCGCGAGCAAACCGAGCCTTCCAACCAACTTCCTCGGTGATGAAACGAGGATTAAAAAGAAAAGTACACGACTTGGACAAATCCTGGCAGTAACATGAAGCGTCGCGTTATCACCTTCATCGCTGCGATATGTTCGACGATCCTTGCATCGCAGCAGCACGCCGCAGCGGCCGAACATATGACGGTGTCTGCCGATTCCTTAAAATTTTATGGCGACCGCTTCTTGCTCGAAGGCGACGGAAACGTCTCCGTGACGCTCGACCGTAAATACACGATCCACGGCAACGCCTTTTCGATGGATCTTCGACTCAACCGGTTCGTCGTCGGTGGCGATGTAACCGTCACCGGAGAGGGCGTCGATCTTCACGGGGCTGGAATCGCCGACTTTTTCGATACCCATCGGATGTACTTCATTCCGGTCCTGTCGCAGCCGGACCGCTGGACTTACGACGGGACGGATTTCGCGCATCCGTCAAAGGGGCTCGAGATGCCGGGCGATCCATTCTATTTCCCCGACGTCTCGACTTCGCGCGTGACCGTCATCTCCCACCGCGCCGAAATCGAGCCCCTCACGTACGTGGAATTCTTTCCGGCGAAGATCTGGGCATCGGGGATTCTTACGCCCCTTCCGTCGTACGTGTTGAACTTTTCGGGGAATCCGGACTGGAAGCAGAATTCGCTTGCGGGTGCGATCGTCGACATACCGTGGGACTTTGCGGGATCGCCCCGCTTCTTATCGACGCTGCATCTCCGATACGACCAAACGAACCATGCGTATGCTTCGTTTGAAGAACATTACGTCGCGTCCCCAGGTACGTGGGCAGTTATTTCACTGAATCCGGCAACGCAGGTGAACAAACAATACAACTTCATCTCTAACGCGGTGATCAGCTCGCATCTTCAAGCGTATGCATTCGCCCAGGCCTTCGCGTACCAGCCCGGTTTTTCGACGCCGCTTTCGTTATCGTCATTTGCCCGCTTACAACTGACCTACGGTCTGCCCTCGTCTTTCTTTCAGGTTCAGCTGAACCAAAACTGGGATTCACTGCTTCCAATGCCCCCGGCGAACCAGCAAGATCCCACGCTGTTGTATTACTGGTGGGGAAATCCGAGCCATCCTTGGGTCCCAATGCACCCGTTTAACGGTCTCATAACGTGGCAGGGTGACACTCCGCTGAGGCATCTGCCCTTATCGTTTCGTTTGCGTGGAACGTACGGTTGGGCGCACGACAACTCGTACGTCTATTACTCGTACGGGCTTCAGTTCTTTCCGCCGTCCGCGTCTCCGTCGTTCAGCGACGTCGTCAACACAATCTCATACACAACGGTCGATGCGCTCGTCTATTCCCACGCAATCCGCGTGGCAAAAAACTACTACTTCACGTTCTCGGAAGAAGGAAGCCGGCAGACCTACTCCCTTCCGCACCGCACCGATCAAGTTCAAAGCACTGCGACGATCAGCCGCACGTACGGCACGAAGCTCGCGACGTTCGCCGGCTATCAGGTAACCAATATCGCGGACGACTACGGTCCGTCGTTGCAGCGGCTATATTACCCTGAGACGACGTTCGGGGGGACCTATCCCGGATATGCAGCGTTCGACGGTTTTGCCACATTCCGTTCGGTGTACGGCCAGGCCGTTTATACGCCGAACCCTAATTTCTCACTGTCGTTCATGCTCAAGAGCAATAACAACTTTCCGGCGTCGATGCCGGGGATCTTCGGAACGCCGCCCACGCAGCTCTTCGGCGACGTCCGCTTCCGCATCAGCCCACACGCAATGGTGGACGTCGCACGCACGTATTCGTTCAATTTCGGGGGTCTGACGTGGGGACCGAGCTTCACCGTTCAGGTGTTGCCGTGACCTTGCGGCGAGCTTTCTGCGCGGTCCTCGCGTTGACGCTCGTCGCGGCAACCCCGGCGCCGTCACCGACTCCGGCGTCCTCGCCGGCTCCGGCGTCCTCGCTGACGCCGTCGCCCTCACCGGCGCCGAGCGCAGCGCTCGTGCGTTTCGCGGGTCAGGTGCTCGACGAACAGGGCGGCTTCATTTTCTTCACCACGGGTGACGGATTCAGGCTCAACCCGGACGTCCGCTACGTCGATGCGGCCGGAAATGAAACGAGTGAACGGCCACGGACCCGTCTTTACGCGCAAGCGACGTTCGACGCGTCCGGTAGCGTCGTGCAGATCGCCGTAGGAACGCATCCGTTCCCACCCGGTGCTGCGTACGAACAAGTTCGCCAATACGCCGTGGTGACGACGCCGAAGCAACCGAACCCGCAATTCTCGCATCCGCGCGAAGGTATCGAAGGCAAGCCGGTGGCCGTTACCTTCACGGTAGAAGTTCCACCGAACACCCCGCTCACCGACACGGTCTACCTCAGTACCGACAAGAGCTTGTGGGTCGCAAACGCCGTCCGCATGGATCGCATCGACGCATTGCACTACCGATATACGGTAAAGCTGAACTCCGGAACGGATCTTTACTACCTTTATACGCGCGGTACGTGGACGACGGTGGAACGGGGCCGCGACGGGCTTGAAGAGCGTCCGCACCATCTGTTCGTGCAAAATCTCGACACCGAAACGCGAAGCGATCAAGTGTACTATTGGGCCGACCTCATGACCAGCGGCCCAAATCCCGAAGCTACCTTCAATCCAGCCGTGCTGCCGACGCCCTTCAATCCCAATCCGTTCCCGTCCACGTTCCCGACGCCGAAACCGCCGGTTCCGACGCCGCACTGAAGGAGCAGGGCGGGAAGCCGCC
This sequence comes from Vulcanimicrobiota bacterium, assembly GCA_019236495.1. Lineage (GTDB taxonomy): Bacteria > Vulcanimicrobiota > Vulcanimicrobiia > Vulcanimicrobiales > Vulcanimicrobiaceae > JAFAIW01. Next base: position 5,995 of record JAFAIW010000282.1, read on the forward strand.
GCTGCGAACAGCGGGGCATGCCAGAAGGCCCTTCGATATCGGTCGTTTGCCCGCTCTACAATGAGGAAGGGAACGTCACGGACCTGGTGTCGCGCGTTACCGCCATCATGGAAGCGCAGCCCGGCCGACCCTCGTACGAAGTCGTCCTCGTCAACGACGGCAGCCGCGACCGTACCCTTGAAATCGCGCGCTCGCTGGCGCGCCGCGACGCGCACGTCGTCATCGTGAATCTCTCGAGAAACTTCGGACATCAGATCGCGGCGACTGCGGGTCTCGACATCGCGCGTGGTGACGCCGTCGTGTTGATGGACGGTGATCTTCAAGATCCTCCGGAATTGATCGGGGCGTTTCTCGAACGGTGGCGCGAAGGATACGACGTCGTTTATGCGGTGCGCCGGTCGCGCAGGGGCGAAAGCGCCTTTAAGGTCTTGACCGCAAAATGGTTTTACCGGATCACGCGCCGTCTCACGAACGTTTCGATTCCCGTCGACGCCGGGGACTTTCGACTCATGAGCCGGCGGGTCGTTGACGCACTGGGGCAAACGCGCGAAAAGCATCGCTTCCTGCGTGGCCTGGTCAGTTGGGTTGGTTACCGGCAGATCGGCATCGAATACGATCGCGATCGACGCCTCTCCGGCAAGACGAAATATCCGATCGGCAAGATGCTCGGGTTCGCACTCGACGGAATCACGTCGTTCTCCGAGATTCCGCTGCGATTCGCGACATACTTTGGATTTTTCGTCAGCGTTTTTGCGTTCGTCTACGCACTCGTCGTCATCGGCCTCAAAATCGCGCACCGAAACACCCCCGGCTATACGTCAACGATGGTGGCGATTCTCTTTCTCGGTGGCGTACAGTTGATCACCGTGGGGATTCTGGGCGAGTACGTGGGCCGCATCTACGATCAGGTGAAGGCTCGTCCGCTCTACTTCGTCGATTCGATCGAGAGCGCAAGCTCCTCGTATACCGCCGGCGCGTCAGCGCTCGGCTCCGCTCCGATTTCGTACGCTGCGGCAACCGCACGCTCCGAGACGTCGTCGCCACCGTAGACGACCGCGACCGGTTCGCCCGACTCCACCTCAGCGCCGACGATTTTCAAGAGACGAACGCCGGCAAATGGACCGGCCTCATTCACGACGTGACGAGCGGTTCGTCCGATCAGGACCGGATCTATGGCCCGCACGAAACCGTCGCGGGACGCAGCGACGCGGCGCGATGCCGCGACCGGCTGCAACCGCGAGAGCGCGCCACCCTCGCCCCCCTGAGCTTCGACCATGGCTCGTAATCGCTCCAATCCTTCACCACTCGCAAGAGCGCGGTCGTACGCTCGCGCGGCATCTTCCGGCGAGTGCCGTCCCCCCAACCCTTCGAGCACAACCGCGCGCACCACGCGCATGAGACGGGGCGCCGCCGAGCGTCCCGCGAGCAGGTCGCGCGCCAACATCACCTCCATGCCCGTGCCGACGGCCGGCGACAGTGGCTGCGACATATCGCTGACCACGACTCCGGCCTGCCGCCCGAATGCCGCCGTCAAGGTGAGCAATGAAAGCGCCAGCGTCCGCGCATCGTCGACGCTGCGCGCAAAGCCACCCGCGCCCGCCTTGACGTCGTAGACAATGCGCGACGCACCGCCGGCTACTTTCTTTGAGACGATTGATGCCGCAATCAATCCGGGCGCCGGTACGGTTCCCGTTCTATCGCGCAGCGCATACAAGACCTTGTCGGCCGGAACGAGTTTCGAGCTCTGTGCCGCAATCGCACACCCAACCTTCGCGACGATCCGTTCGAATTCGCTAGGCTCGAGCGTCGATCTGAACCCCGGGATGGATTCCAGTTTGTCCAGTGTTCCGCCGGTGTGCGCAAGTGCCCGACCGGAAAGCTTGGGAACGTATTCGCCGCATGCGGCCAAGAGCGGCACGGCGAGGAGCGTCGTCGTGTCGCCCACACCGCCCGTGCTGTGTTTGTCTACGCCATTCTGAATACGCGAGAATCGCAAGGTTTCGCCCGAATCCACCATCGCACGCGTCAGCGCGAGCGTTTCTTCCGTGGTCATTCCGCGGAAATAACATGCCATGAAAAGCGCTGCAACCGGGGCGAGGTCGGCGTCGGGCCGAAGGCTCGACTCTACGACGGATTTCCAATCGGCTTCGTTTAGCTCGCCGCCGTCTCGCTTTCGCTCAGTGAGAACCCTTAGTGACGCTTCGTGCACCGACGCGGAGTTCGCTCCGCCGAAGGCGAACTCCGGGGCTCGTGGATCATATCGTCCTGCAGACAATACGTCATACGCCGCTTGACGAATTCGCGGTCATTTCGTATTTGGTGGCCTTCTACGTCCTGACGATGGCCACGTTCCAGAGGCCGGTCTACGGGCTTGCAGGTCTCGTGCTCATCGAGCCGTTTGCACTCTATCGCGACGTCGGGCCGACCACCTTGACCCTTCCGAAGATTGCGATCGCGGCAGTCTTCGTTGGGCTGGTATTGCGCCGCGCACCGCTCCGCGATCTCCTCGGCCCACGAGCGCTTCCGCTCGTCACCGCACTTTGCGCAATCGTTGCCGCCACGGCTCTGAGTTATTTTCAGGCGGACTACAAGCTGCCGGTAATTCGAGAAACCCTCAAGGCCATCGAATACGCAGTCGTCTTTGCTTTGGCATTTCTCTGCTACCGGATGGATCCCGACGAGCGGATCATGCGGACGGTGTTCTTCATTGTCGCCGCCGCAGTTTCGGGGCTTGCCATATCGCAAGAATTCACTTCGGCACCGGGCGGGATGTGGATCAGCTACATGCACGCGGTTCCCAGAATCGCGGGGCCCCTCGAAGGACCAAATCAGCTCTCCGGATACCTCGGCCTGCTGCTTCCCGTGCTGGTCGCTTACGCGCTCCATCGCCGTCCGAATGTGGCGGAAATCGTCGTGATGGTCGTGGCGGGAGTGGCGGAGATTCTTACCCTCTCACGCGCCGGCGTCGGTGCGACGATTATCGCGGTCGCGATCGTCTTGATGGCGAGCCGGCGCAAAGAGGCGCGGTATTACGCGGTCGGCGCGGGTTTGCCGATTTTCGTCGGCTTGGTTGCGCTGGTGATGGTCGGCGGAGAAGTACGGCACTTCTTCTCGACGGAATCTCAATTCCAGCCGAGCGGCTTGGGAACTCGTTCGCAGCTTTGGACGGCGGCATATCGGCTGTGGATTCGTCATCCCCTGCTCGGAATCGGCGCCGGAAATTACGAGCTCGAGCTGGATCGCGTCGGTTTTCCGGGCGTACATACGCATTCGAACAGCGGGTATATTCAGGCGCTGGTCGAGGGCGGTATTCCACTTCTTGCCGCCGTTCTTTGGATGACGTGGACGTCCGTCGTCACGTTCCTGCGATCTCCACGCGTGCGTGCCCCGCTCATCTTGGGCGTCCTCGGAGCAAGCATCGGCATGGCAATCCACGAGTCACTCGACTATCTTCTCTTTTTTCCGAAAATCGGCATACTGTACTGGGCCCTCTTAGGTTGTGCGGTGGGCTGCCTCGTAGAAACCGACGAGGAGCGTGCTGCCGCGGCCACCGGCAACGTCACATCCCAGCCGGAAGTTGCCGTCCAGCCTCCCCTCGGGGCACCAAGTGCGCTCTAAGAGGGTGAGCACCCTCGGCGTGCGGTAACACCATGGTCGTGCTCTCGGTCCTCCGAGCCCAGCTGGGCATGCCGCCACGGCGGTATCTGGATTTGCTCCGCGTTTTGACTGAACGTTACGTGAAGGTTCGCTACCGCGGATCTTTCCTGGGCGTGTATTGGTCGTTGCTCAATCCCTGCATCATGACGGCGATCTACACTCTGATCTTAGGCCACACCTTCGCCAGGTATTACAACAACTCGATCGTTGATTACCTCGAGTCGTGCTTCGTCGGTCTCGTCGTTATCAATTTCTTCTCGACATCGACCGGGCACGCGCTGCCTTCCGTCGTTTCGAATAGCGGACTGCTCAACAAAATCAAACTGCCGCCCAGCCTTTTCCCGATGTCGCTGATGTCGGCGAGCACGTTCCAACTAGCGGTCGGCGTTTTTCCGGTCTTAGCGATCATCACGCTCGTCACGTCGAAAAGCCTGCTGAATGTTTTACTGCTCGTAGTACCTGTATTCGCGCTCGTGCTGGTCAGCTGCGGCACAGCATTGATCGTCAGCATGTTGTACGTGTTTTTTCGCGACATCCCGTACATGTACGAGCTCCTGACCTTTGCATTTTGGGTCGCCACTCCGGTTTTCTATCCGATTTCGATCGTCGACGAGCGTTATCGTTTTTACTTGCAGCTCAACCCCTTGACTCCGATCATCCAGTGCATTCGCGAGCTCACGCTCTCGGCTCGCCTCCCCAACTTGGAGATAATGGCGCAAGGTCTGCTCATGGGAATCTTCGTCGCACTTTTTGGATGGTTCGCATTCCGCAATCGGAGCGCTCTGTTCATGGACTATTTGTAGATCGACGAGATGTTACGCAAAGAGTTGGATCCACTTGTCATTCCTACGAATGGCAGCCCGGCGCCGAAGCGAGAAGCACTCGTACGTCCGAGCATCTGCCTGCGCGGAGTCACGCTGCTGCGGCGAACGCAGGAGGAACTGACTTACGATCTCAAGCGCAACCTTTTCGCGCTCGTAGAAGGGCGATACCGGCGGCCCGCTTCCAAACCCGTCCTGCGCAATATCAACCTCGAGGTTCCTCCCGGTGAGAAAGTCGGGGTCATCGGAGCGAACGGCGCCGGCAAGTCGACGTTACTCAAAATGATCTGCGGTATTCTGCGGCCCAGCAAGGGAACGGTCGAAGTGAGGGGCTCGATTGCACCTTTGATCGAGCTCGGCGCCGGATTCGATCCGGAGCTGTCCGTTTTTGACAACGTGATTTTGTACGGTATTTTGCTCGGGTCGTCGAAGGCCTCGATGCTCGAGCGAGCACCGGGAATTCTCGCTTTTGCGGAACTCGAATCGTACGCCAGCATGCCCGTAAAGACGCTGTCGTCCGGCATGACCGCGCGCCTTGGCTTTGCTATTGCGAGCGACGTCGACCCGGACGTGCTGATTCTCGACGAGGTCTTGTCTATCGGTGACGAGCACTTTCGGAACAAATGCCGGCGCCGGCTTGAACATTTCTGGCACAAGGATGCCACGATCATCACGGTTTCCCACGACCTGGCGTTTATCCGGGAATCCTGTACGCGGGTGGTCTGCATGGAGGAGGGGCGCTTGGCGTTTGAAGGACCCACGGCCGCGGCGATCCGCTTCTACCTTGACACGGTCAGCGAGGCGGACTCCCTACATCGCGGCGAATAAAGCCGGTGGTTCTTCGGAGGATATTGCTTTAAATGGACCTGGTAAGGAAACGCATTTGCGTCACCGGCGGCGCCGGATTCCTCGGCTCATTCGTCGTTGAGGAGTTACAGCGACGCGGTTGCAAAGACGTTTTCATTCCGCGCAGGGCCGAATACGATTTGACCACTGCGGCCGGCGTCGACCGAATGTTCGCCGACGCGCGTCCTGAAGTGCTCTTTCACTTGGCGGCCGTGGTGGGCGGAATCGGCGCGAACAAAGAGAACCCCGGTTCGTTCTTCTACCAGAACGCAATGATGGGCATTCAGCTCATCGAGCAAGCGCGGCTCAATCGGGTCCAAAAGACCGTCGTCGTCGGCACCATTTGCGCATATCCCAAATTTGCTCCCATCCCATTTCGCGAGGAGACCCTTTGGGACGGCTATCCCGAGGAAACGAACGCTCCCTACGGGATCGCGAAAAAAGCGCTCCTCGTCCAGTGTCAGGCGTATCGGCAACAATACGGGATGAACGCCATTTATCTGCTACCCGTAAATCTCTACGGTCCCCGCGATAATTTCGATCTTCAATCGTCGCACGTCATACCGGCGCTGATCCGGAAGTGTATTGAAGCGAAGGAGCGCGGAGATCGTGAACTCGTGTGTTGGGGAGACGGATCGCCTACGCGCGAATTTCTCTACGCGCCCGACGCAGCGCGCGCGGTCGTGCTGGCTGCGCAGCGTTACGATGGTGAGGAACCGGTAAACCTCGGTAGCGGACGTGAGATCTCAATCAAGGAGCTTTCGGAAACCATCGCGCGCCTTTGCGGCTTTACTGGAAAAATCGCGTGGGACACCTCGAAGCCAAACGGTCAACCGCGACGGCAGTTAGACGTCTCGCGCGCAAAGCGTTCGTTTGGGTTCGAAGCAAGCACGCCTTTCGAAGAGGGCTTGCGCGAGACGATCGACTGGTTCAAGGCCGACGTTCTTAAATCAGCGATCGCGTAGCGCCACACTGTACACGCGCAATGTAAGATTTCGCGCATCGTTCGGGATTTGCTGATTTCCAGGAATCATTTCGATGCGCACGGGTTCGGGAACGCGCGTCGCCGGAAGTTTCAGGCGAATGTCGGTCTCCTGATCGACCGAATAGTGGTAGGCTTTTCCTCCTACAAAAACCGTGGCCGCGACCGCACCGCTCGCCGATGGGCCGCGCCCGAGTGAAAGGTACATCCAGCGCGAAACCGATGCGGACGGAAGCGTAAACGTCGCTCCGGGGCGAATCCAGCGAAACGGCCGGTCCGATTCGAATTCTGCGGGCTGCCAGAGATCAGGCGTCGCAAGTCGCAATCCGAGTGTTTGCAACACGTCTTGCTGAAACCCGATCGAATCGAGCCGAGCCCAAGCCGGACGGGGGTCGTTGGGACCGATTCCGTGCGGAGCGCGCGTCGTGATCGTTATGCGATGGTCACCCACTTGTTGTTCCGGAAACGCGTACACGACCCATCGCGTCGAACCATGCCGTTCGATGCAATTACAGATCGTACGACCGTCCACTGCAATATGCAGAATGCGATCCTGCGCTTGCGCGTTGAGCAGGAATCGCAGTCGAAGTACGTCGGTCGGCTGTTCCGAAGAAAGACGCACGGAGAATCTCGGACCCATCCACGCATCCTCATAGATGCCCGAATACTCGAGTGCCGGATTCATGAGATCGCTTGGAAAGTTTGCTAACGTATGGGGGGGCGCCAGGTTGTCGGTTGCGACGCTCAGATCGCGTCCAAAGACGGAGAACAAGCGGTCGTCCAGTTGTATGTCGTTGCCGAAGAGCCTCATCAACCCGCTACGAGCAACCTGAAAGCGCACCAAACGCGTTCCCAACTTCAAGAGGAAATACTTGTGTCCGCTAAACTCGTATGGGCGCATCGGCGGCGTGACGATGCGTGCCGATCCGTATCCAAGATTCGAGATCTTCACAGTAGAATCGCCGACAAACGTAACCGACGGCAAATCCGTGTAACGTTCGCCGTTCATTGAGGCGGACATCGCGAGCCGCAGACGCACGGCCGGAGAAGCGTTCAGCACCTCCAAGAGCATCGAGCGCCCAAAGTACGCCATCGACTTCCCGGGATCGAACGGATCGGGCTCAAGTGGACCAAAGGCAACCTTACCGACCTCGGAGGGGTAATCCGGCGGATGCCCCATGTTGGAGTCTACGACGCTTAAATGGTCGCGCACCTGATCCCACGGAACCGCGCGGACGTCGAAGTCTCCCTTCATTTCAGAGTTATTGAAAATGCTCAATTTGGGGCCGGTCTCAACAAAGATGCCACGCGCAGGCTCCGTCGAGGAGGGGGGAGCGAAATCATGCGCCAGGTATGGCTCGACGTGCAGAACGACCGAATCGAGCCGATTCATGTTGATTCGCGTGAGCCCGATGATTTGGTTGCGGAGGATCGCTTCGGATCGCGCGCGCTCCCGTGTCCCGTTAGGCCAACCGACGATCGTGCCCAGTTTGTAGACGCGGGTCACCGCATAATGGTAAAGACCCACGAACGGGTCGAGAGAACTGAATTCGAGCGAATGTCCCCGTAAAGCGTTCCCTTCAATGAGAGCAAGTTGCGTGATGGTCGCGTCGGAGAGATAGCCACGGTCTTCAGAACGATAGCGGTCGGCAATTGCTTGAATTTGACCCAGCAAGTCATCTCTTGACGCGGCGTGCAACTCTGCAAATGCCGGAGTCGAGTTCGAAAGCGCGTCGGACGTCGTACCTAAGTAAATATAGTTCGTGTACAGCTGGCTCGATACGATCAATACGCACGCCGCCGCGACGCCGTAAGCTGGGTTGATCCGAAAGCGCGTTTGCGCGCGATCGGCAAGGAACAGTATCGCTGCAGCCACTATCGGGGCCAAGAACGGTTGCGCAATGAATGCGACTTTGAAAAGCACGTATCCGCTTCGATGCCAGAATAGGTACCCCATGAGGAGAAACACCAACGCGAGCATCGCAGAAGATAAATCGCCTTTGTAAAGCCCGCGAAGGGCGCCCAGGGCGATCCCGAGCGCGCAAAGCATCCCGGCGAGAATCGCGGTCGAGAACCACGGATCGTGAGGGTAGAATCCGAACGGGACGAAACCGAAGAAATTCGCGAATCCCGAAGGAACCATGTAATAGAAGATCGGCCCCACGCCGTTATTCGAGACGCTTTGCGCCGCCGTCATGAGGAAGTTCATGCTCGCGGCCAGCGTAAACAGTTGTATGTTGAGCAAAACGGCGAATGTGAGTGCGGCAACCGCTGCGGGCTTCGCGACCTCGATGAGAAACAGCAGGACCCGCGTGCGATTCTGCCAGACGGCGAACGGCAAGCAGAGTGCGCAACCCAAGAAGAACAGCGGCGAAATTTCGGGGTACACGAATGAAAACATGGACAGCACGCATCCGAGCGCTACGCCGCGGGTGAGGGTCTCTCGCCAGTTTGCGTCTTTTTGCTGCGCGAGCGCGACGAGCGCAACCATAGCGACGATACCGTAGATCTCCGGCGTGATCTGTTGATAGACCGACCAGAGCGTCAGCGGCGACGCCACTGCGAGTAACAGCGCCGAGATGACGGGAAGACGACGATCCCATTCCGTTCCCGTGCGCAGCGCCCCGACCGCGAACACCATCATGACGACGGACGAAACGGAGCACGAGTTGTACACGTAGATCGGATCCATCCGAAGGGCGGAGCCGACCAATCCTACGAACGCATCCGTTCCGTAGCGGTTCGGAGGAAGAATCTCCCAAAACCAAACGTTTTGGCTAATGTTCACGCCGGAGACGATCTGATCTACCGGCGGCACGTTGAAGAATCCATCGTGCGCCAGGCCCGCGGCGGAGAGTTCGTAAATCAAAAAGTCGGCGTTGCTGTTTGCCAACCAATGGAAGCCGTAGACCAGCAGAGGAACTCCGCTCATGAACGCACCAATCGCAGCCGCAGGCCAAAACGGTCGCAGTTCGCGCCACGGCAAACTCGGACGGCGCCACGCCAACACGGCGATCGCGGCGGCAAGCGAAATGCCGCAAAACGCCGTTGCGAAACTGCCGATCGGCAGCCCCGCGCGATTCAACGTCAGCACGATCGGGAGGATTAAGCCCATTCCGATGGACGACGACACGAGCGTCATTTTGACGCCGATCTCGCGGGTGAAAAGCGAAATGAGCGCCAGCCCGATCAGCGAGAGATAAAGAACGATACCAACGATGAGTAAGTATGGTAACACGGAGATCCTCTAACGAATAACGGTTCGCGGCGTTGCCGAGCGCTTCTGCAGGCGATCGACAATACGCTTAGCTGCGCCAAAGCGCAGCGGGGCTTTTTTCTTTTTGATTTTCGCACGCAATGCGGTAGACGACGCGAGTCGATCTGCGGTCCGAACGATCCCCTTAGCCGACGTTCCAACGAGGAAATTCTTTCCCGCATCCACGAGGCGCGTCCATTCCGTCTCTTCGCGCAAAATCAAACACGGCACATTCACGACGGCGGCTTCTTCTTGAATTCCGCCCGAATCGCTCATGACGAAGAGACTGTTACTCAAGAGCGCAATAAAATCCAGGTTGCCGAGCGGCGGCAGCGTTACGACGTCATTCGACAAGGCAATCTTTTCCTTGCGGAGCACGGCAGATGTGCGAGGATGCACGGGGAAAAGCACTTTTGTGCGTTTCGCGACGCCGTTGATTCCTTCGATCAGTTGTTCCAAGCGTGCCAAATCGTTGGTGTTTTCCATTCGATGCAGGGTCGCCACCGCGTACGCTTCGGGTGCAACCCCGAACGCCGCCAAGCGCGCCGCGTCCGCCAGCTGCATCGTTCGCCGCGTCGCGTCGAGACCCGTGTTTCCCACTTGGTAGACGCCGCGCGTCAAACCTTCGCGCTTGAGGTGGCTCACCGCTTCGGCGTCCGGCGCGAAGAGAAGCTCCGAAAGGTGGTCGACGAGGACACGATTGTGTTCCTCGGGCATTTCCCGGTTGAACGACCGGCAACCCGCTTCGACGTGTAAGACCGCGAGGTTTTGCTTGGCGGCTGCCAAAGCGCCGGCCAACGTGGAATTCGTGTCGCCTAGGACGGCGACCCAATCGGGCCTGGTTTCCGCGAGAATCGGCTCCAATCGCTCGAGCATCCGCGCCATCTGCGTCGCCGGGGTCGCTCCGGCTTCGCCGATGTTGAGAAAGTGCTGCGGTGCTTTGAGCTGGAGCTCTTTGAAAAAGACGCGATCCATGTTTTCGTCGTAGTGTTGTCCCGTATGCACGAGCATGTGGCGAAATGCTTCGTCGAACAAAGGGAGCAGCGGAGAAAATTTAACGATTTCCGGTCG
>JAFAIW010000177.1 GCA_019236495.1 Vulcanimicrobiota bacterium
GATGCGCCCGGTCCGACACTTCTGCTCGCGGTGCGGTCACTGCATTTCTTTGGCAATCATTCGGCACTCTGAAGGGTGCGCAAGCGAGCTCCTGAAAACGCGCGACATGATTCGTCGTTCTCTGATCGCCGCCATCGCATTGCTCGCGGCCGCCGCGCCCGCGCAGGCCAAGACCGCCGCTTCGCACCCGTCGCCGCCACCGAGCGACTACGGTACGCTCAAGTACCGTGAAGTTGGACCGGCAATTTCCGGCGGACGCGTCGCCGCCGCGGCGGGGAGCGATCGCAATCCGTTCTTGTACTATGTTGGGTCGGCGGGCGGGGGCGTCTTCAAGACGACCAATGCCGGATTCAGTTTCCATCCCGTTTTCACGAAGCCGGTCGGCTCGATTGGCGCGGTCACCATCGCGCCCGGAAACGACGACGTCGTGTGGGTCGGAACGGGCGAAGCAAACCCGCGAAATGACGTCTCATACGGAAACGGCGTTTACCTCAGCACCGACGGCGGAAAGACGTTCGTGCATCGAGGCCTGGATGCGACCTCGCAAATCGCGCGCATTCTCGTCGACCCGCGTAATTCGAACGTCGCGATCGTCGCGGCGCTCGGCGATCCATTCCGCGATTCGACGGAGCGCGGCATCTATCGCACGGCTGATGGAGGCAAGACGTGGAAACGCGCGCTTTATTTCGGGCCACAGAGCGGCGGTTCCGATCTCGCGTGGGATCCATTGCATCCCGACGTCATGTATGCCGGCATCTGGCAATTTCGCCGGCTTCCCTGGCGCGCAGATTCGGGCGGCCCGAACGATGGACTCTTCAAATCGACCGATAACGGCAAAACGTGGACGCAGCTGCGCGGACACGGACTACCCGCCGGGTTGATGGGGCGCATCGGGCTTGCAGTTTCGCGCGGAAATCCGAACGACGTGTGGGCGCTCATTCAATCCAAGAGCGGATTGCTCTGGCACAGTACCGACGGAGGCGCAACCTGGAAATTCGTTACGTCGGATACCGCGGTCGATCAACGTCCGTTTTATTTCTCGCACATCTACGTCGACCCGTCGAAGCCCTCACACGTGCTTGCGCTTTCGATGTTCATGGCCGAGAGCCTCAATCGCGGGAAGACCTTCAAGAAAATCCAGCAAGGCCAGCATCCCGACTTTCATACGTTGTGGTGGTCCGCCGACGGAAAACGATTGCTCTCCGGGATGGATGGCGGCATTCTCTTCTCGACCGACAACGCAAAGCATTGGACCTGGATCGGGACGTTGCCGATCGGCCAGGCATACCACATCGGGTACGATACGGACGTTCCATATCACATTTGCCTGCCGCTCCAAGACAATAGCTCGTGGTGCGGCACATCCAACGATCCGAACACCATCGGGATTCTCGAGCGCGACTGGGAAGCGATGTCCGGCGGCGACGGCGTTTGGGTTTGGCCGGATCCGCTCGATTCCAAACTGATCTGGAACGACACGCAGGGCGGCTCGCTGTCCATTTTCGACGAGCGGTCGCAAGAAAGCGTCGATATCTCACCTTCGGAGGCCGATCAGAACATGGCCCCGCTCGCGACGTTCAAGCACCGCTTCAACTGGCTTTCTCCGATCGCGTTTTCGCCGCAAGACGGACACACCGCGTATTTCGGCGGCGAGGTCGTTTTTAAAACGGTCGATCGCGGACGTCACTGGACCGTTATCAGCCCCGACTTGACGCGCAACGTCAAGGCGCATCAACAATATTCCGGCGGTCCGATCGGTTACGACAACTCGAGCGCGGAGTATTCCGACACGATTCTCGAGATCGCGCCCTCCCCGGTGAAGGCGGGTGTTCTTTGGGTCGGCACGGACGACGGCCTGGTCCAGTACACCGATGATGAAGGCGCGCACTGGCACAACGTCACCCCCGGTGGAATCGCACCGTTCGGGGCGGTCGAGACGATCGAACCGGGACGCTTTGACGCCGCCACGGCGTTTGCCACCATCGACCGCCACAAAATGGGGGATCGAGCTCCGTACGTTTTCGTTACGACCAACGCGGGCGCGTCGTGGCAATCGATCACGAACGGCCTGCCGCGCGATCAGCAGGTGCGCGTCGTACGGCAAAGCTTGCACGATCCGAACGTCCTTTTCGCAGGATTGGAAAACTCGCTCTACGTCAGCTACGACCGGGGGGCGCATTGGAAATCCTTGCAACTCGATCTCCCCAGCGTCGCGGTGCACGATTTGCGCATCCAGCCGGCCGCGAACGACTTGCTGGTAGCAACCCATGGACGCAATGCGTTCATCCTCGACGACCTCGCGGCGGTCGAACAATTGCAAACTGCCAAACGCGCGGGCGCGTATTTGTTCCCGTTGCGCGACGCGTATCAGTTCAACCAATGGCCGCAAGTCGAAGAACCCTATGGCTACGTCGGAGACAATCCGGATTTCGGCGCGCTGGTAAGCTTCTATCAATCCGCTCCCTCGAAGAACGCGCCGACCGCCGAAGTGCTCGCCTCGGACGGTAGCACGATCCGGCACATCGCGGGATCGCACTTCGTTCAAGGTGAGGCGACCCCGTACATCACGAACGAGACCGGCGTCAATCGCTTTGCTTGGTCGCTCAGTGCCGATGCGCCCGTCAAGTGGCACAGCGCCCCGCGCTGGAATCAAGGCCCCGACGACGGGCCTTCGGTCGTTCCCGGAACGTATCGCGTGCGCGTCCACGTTCGGGGTCAAACGCTCGAGCGCGACGTGGTCGTCAAAGCGGATCCGCGCCAAACGTGGACGCAAGCGGACTATGAGGCACGCTTTGCCTACTTGCGCGAGCAATACGACGAGTTTTCTCACGTCGACGTCGCGCTTAATGCAATCGATGCATACATCAAAGCACATGGGACGCACGGACCCAACTCGGCGACACTGTTGCAGCTACGCCGGGCGCTCAGCTCCGATCCGCGAAACGAGGAAGACTCGATCGCGCACGCCGACGGCCTGCGCGAACGGCTGCAAGGGTTGATGTTCGGAATCGGCGGCTCGTTCCAGCCGCCCTTCCCCGCGCACCTCGAAGAAGCCGCCGCCGCGAAGGCCACGTATACCGCGCTGATGGCCCAATACGATCGCCTGATGAAGTAACCGCGACGCCCGCGGGGTGTTTCGCTCGCGGATTGGGAAAGAGAGAGCGTGCAATTCCGTCAACGGAAAGACGCGCCGCGCGCCCTCATCACGGTAACGGTCATGCTCGGCATGATCATGGCGATCGTCGATACCACGATCGTCAACGTTGGTTTGAATACGATCGGCGGCAATCTCGGAGCGTCGGTCGACGAAGTGTCGTGGATCGCCACCGGCTACATTCTGGCGAATGTGATCGTGATGCCGCTGAACGGCTGGCTGACGGCGTATCTGGGCCGGCGGCGGTTTTACGCGACATCGCTGGCGATCTTTACCGTGGCGTCGGCGCTGTGCGGCACCGCCCGCAGCATCTGGGTGCTGGTTTTTTATCGCGTGTTGCAAGGCTTCGGCGGTGGAGCACTGCAACCGACCGCGCAGGCGATTCTCTTTGAATCCTATCCGCCCGAGAAGCGGGGCGCCGCGATGGCGATCTTCGGTTTGGGCGCAATGGTCGGCCCGGCCATCGGGCCGACGCTCGGTGGCTGGATCATCGACAACGCCACATGGCCGCTGATCTTCTACATCAACATTCCGATTGGCATCGTGGCCTTCGTGATGACCTTGATGTACGTGCCGAATCCGGCCTACATCGAGCGCGTGAGCCGCGGTATCGATTGGATCGGACTCGGCTTGCTGAGCGCGGGCCTCGCCTCGCTGCAGTACGTTCTCGAGCGCGGGCAGCACGACGATTGGTACAGCTCCGACACGATCTGGATTCTCACGATCGTCTCGGTGGCGAGCATCGCGCTCTTCATCTGGAGGCAACTGCACGAATCGGCGCCGCTGGTGGACCTGCGCGTCTTCCGGTTGCGCACGTTTACGATTGGGAACGTGATCGGCGTCATTACGGGTTTCGGCCTCTTTGGAACGACGCTCGTCATGCCGCTCTTCTTTCAAAACGTGATGGGGTTCACCGCGTGGGAGACCGGGCTTGCGTTGATGCCGGGCGCGCTCGCAACCGCGATCAGCATGGTGATCGTCGGCCGCATGGGGAACCGCTTCGATTCACGCTTGGTCGTTGCGGGCGGCATGATCGCGTTCGGCATCTCGTGTTGGTGGCTCGGCATTCTCGATCAGAATGCGGGATATTGGAACGTCTTCTGGCCGCGGTGCTTTCAGGGGCTCTCGCTCGGCTTTCTCTTCGTGCCGCTCACGACGGTGACGCTCAGCGGCATGCCGCGCGGCGAGCTGGCGAATGCTACCGGCTTGGCCACGTTATTGCGGCAACTCGGCGGCAGTCTCGGGATTGCCATCCTCACCACGCTGCTCACGCGCGAGCTCACCATCGCCTACCAAGCCCTAGCGAGCGGCGTAACCCAAACGCACGGCGTTCCCGTCGGGACACTTGCACAGATCGTGAATTTGAACGCGACGGTCATCGCGTATGATTACCTCTTCCGCGTTTGCGCGATCGTCTTCTTCGTTACCGCGCCGTTCGTGTTCTTCATGCGGCCCTCGAGCGCTCGTGCGGGCGCACCCGCGATGGCGATGGCCGCGGAATAGTTACCGCATCAAGCCGCGCGCAACGGCATGGCGATTCCTCAAACGCCAGCGCTGCTCGAAGTTGAGCGCGCGCAAAACATTGCGCGCGCGACGCAGCGGCGACTGGTGCTTGCGCACGAGCTGGTCCGTTTGCGCGAACGTCGCCGCATAGCGGCGTTCGAGAACCGGACGGATCGTCTCGATTGCCCGCGGATGCTTGCCGCGAAAGCGCAGCGCCTCAGCCCAGTAGTCCCGGAAGTACCACTCGACGTCGATGGCATCGAGCAGGTGCTCGGGTACGATTTCGCCTTCTTGACCCATTCCGCTGTACTGCCGTCCTTTTTCCGCATGCCGGC
The DNA here is from genome assembly GCA_019236495.1 of Vulcanimicrobiota bacterium. Lineage (GTDB taxonomy): Bacteria > Vulcanimicrobiota > Vulcanimicrobiia > Vulcanimicrobiales > Vulcanimicrobiaceae > JAFAIW01. The sequence goes on from JAFAIW010000177.1 coordinate 4,993, forward strand.
GCGCCGGCAGCACCGCACTGTAGTGGCCGAAAACGTACGGCAGCACGGTGCGCGCGCCCCCGAGTCCCTCGAGTTGTTCGTGGACGGTACCCGTCCAGCGCACGTCCGGCCGCATGCGAAAGAGCATCTTGCACCGATCGATCGACGTGTACCAATGCAGCGATTGAAAGAACTCCCACATGTAGCCGTCCACGAAATCGATCCCGTCCGAAAGCGCGTGAAGGTTGGCGGCGATTCGCTGCAGCGCATCGCCGTGCACTTCGTCGGCATCGACGAAGAGCGCCCACGGCCCGGCGTCCACTTCACGATGCAGGGCGATGCAGCGATTTCGCGCGGTCGAGAAATCGCGCCACGGCGTGCGGTCGACGGCCAGACGTTTGCGTCGCGCGAACGCGGACGCATCGAGTATCGCGGCGTGCGGCGAGGGCTCCGATGAATTGTCGTTCACCAGCAACCACTCGACCGGACCGTCCAAACTCTCGAGGAGCGCACTCAAGAAAGGCTCTTCGCGCTCTCCCACGATCAAATGCGCGGCGATCACGACGCCGCGCTCCGGATCATCGCAAACGTCTCCTGCGCGGTTCGTTCCCATGAGAACGTCGCCGCGCGCCGAAGCCCCGCTTCGCGCAACCGCGTTCGCAGCGCTGCGTCTTCGACGATCGAGCGCAGCGCCTGCGCGATTTCTTCGACGTCTTCCGGATCGTCGATATACAGCGCCGCTTCGCCGCACACTTCCGGCAACGAGGCGCGGCGCGACGCGACCACCGGCGTCCCGCACGCCATCGCCTCGAGCGCGGGCAAGCCGAACCCCTCGTACAGCGATGGAAACGCCAGCGCAATTGCGCCGCGATAACAATCGACGAGCGCGCTACGGTCGAGCGCCGGCAACGCGATGACGCCGTCGGGCGCGTGCGGCGCGACGAACGCCAAACGCACGCCGCCGCGCGGAAACGCGCGGCGCCACGCCTCTGCCAAACGCTCCGTATTTTTGCGCGGCTCGACGGCGCCTACGTAGAGCAGGTAGGGTGCGCCCCGCAGCGATTCCGGGGGTGCGGCGAAGGCGCCGGGCGAAAAGGCGGCATCCGCCGCGAGCGGCACGACCGCGACCAACTCGGGATCGATTCCGAGCAATTCGCCCATCTGCGCGCGCGTGAAGACGGAGTCGGCGGCGAAACGCCGCCCGATTCGGGCGGATCGCAAAAAGGGCTCCTGCTCCGCGGCTCGTCGCCGCGGGTCGCGTGCCGGGAAGGCAAACGGCGCGACATCGTGCATCGTCACCGCATTCGGCGCCGGTCCTTCGAAAAAGACGCCGTTCCACGGGTGCCACGTAACGTCGGCCTTTCGCGGAACGTGCGCGGCGACTTCGAAATCGTCCGACCCCAGCAGCGATGCGAGGCGCGCGTGTTTCCGGGCCGGGAACCAGCCTCGCACGAGCAGCGTGAGCGAACAATCGCGGCGCTGCAAGAACCGCGCCGTCACGGCGCGTACGTACACGCCAATGCCGCGTTCGTCGGTCAAAAGATTGTGTGCGTCGATCGCAACGTGCATCCGCGCAAGCTCGTATTCGCAGGCGGCGCCGTGATCCATGTCGGCGTCGATGCGTGGAACATTCCGGGAGACCGCCGCGGGATCGGTCGCTACGTGCGTGCTATTTTGCGCTCGTGGAGCGCCGAGCTCTCCACGCGGGTGCGCGTGTCGCTCATCGTTCCCGAGTGGGCGACGTGGATCGTCGCGCCCCGATATCGGCGCGAGCTCGACGGACGGCACTACGCGATCCGGTCGCGACGACGCCACACACGCTTCGCCCCCGACGTCTTGTGGTTTCCCTTCAATGGTCCCAGCTGGGAAGAGTTCTCGACGCCGGCGGTCGCGACGTTGCACGACGCGTCCACGTTTGACCTGCCCGGATTCGGCGAAGAAACGCGCCATACGTTTCGGCGAGCCGCGGCGCGCTGCACGCGAATCGTGACCGATTCAGAATTCTCGAAAAGCGCGCTCGCACGTGCGCTCAACATCGGGCCTGATCGGATCGTTGCGATTCCGCTCGGCGTCGAGTTGCCGCGCGCCGGCGAAGGGACCGACGGCAGCGAAGAATTCGGTCGCTTCGCGCTCTTCGTCGGTGAGGCGGAAGAACGCAAGGGCTTGCCGGAGCTGCTTGCGGTGATGCAAACGGTGCACGAGCGCGTCCCCGAGGCGCAACTCGTCGTGGCCGGCGCGCTGACCGGAGCGCTCGCGCAGCAGGCGCCGTGGCTGCACGTTCTCGGACACGTCGACGATCGAATGCTGGCGCGTCTCTATCGCGGCTGCACGGTCTTCGTTTATCCCTCGCGCTACGAAGGCTTCGGGTTGCCGGTGCTCGAGGCGATGAGCCGCGGCGCCCCCGTCATCGCGTCGTTTGCCACCGCCATTCCGGAGGCGGGCGGAGAAGCGGCGCTCTATGTGCCGCCGGGCGATTCGCGTGCGTTGGCGGCCGCCGTCGAACGCGTCTTCCTCGACGCGATGCTACGGACGCAATTGCGCGAGGCCGGATTGTTGCGCGCACGTTCGATGCCGTGGTCGCGCACCGCCGCGCGGACGCTGGAAGTGCTCGAAGCCGTCGCCAACGGGCAACCGCGATGAATCGCCTGCGACTCTGCACGGCCATCGTGCGCCGCGAGACGCAAATTCTGCTGGTGGCGTCGCGCTATCCGAATCATCGGGAGCCGTTGTGGCACCTGCCCGGCGGAAGGCCGGAGCCGGGCGAGCTGCTTTTGGAAACGCTGGCACGCGAGCTTCGCGAAGAAACGGGGCTGGCGCTACGCGATGCGGCACTCGCGTACGTGAGCGAGTCGAACGATCTTGCGAGCGACACGCACGTGACGAACGTGACGTTCGAAGTCACTGCGCTGGGGGAGGCGAGCACGCCGCACGACGATGCGCACGTCGTGGCCGTCGAGTGGGTGGAACGGGAACGCATCGGGGCAAGAATCGCGGTAAAGGTGATTCGCGAGCCGTTGCTCGCCTATCTCGATGGGGACGCGCGCCGGTACTTCGCTTATGCGGATGCCGAGATTTCGATCGAATTCGCGGATTGAATCCAGCGTTCGCGTTCGAGCACGCAGTGCAAAACGTCCACCGGCCGCCCGGAGACCGACGCCCCATGATGAACCAGCACACCCTCATCGAAACCCACGCGCTCGAGGACGCGCCGTGAAGGCAGGTTTTCCGGCAAACAATACGCGTTGACGCGTTCCAGGGCGCCTTCGCGAAACGCCTCGGCGACCAGCGCCCGGACGGCTTCTGTTGCAATCCCACGCTTGCGATGTTCGCGCGTCACGCTGTACCCGATCTCGCCGCAATGTCCCTCGACTTCGGTAATGCGCAGCGAAACCCAACCGACCGGGCCGGGTACGTCGTCGGAGCCGATCAACCATTCGAAACGTCCGCTCGCCGCCGGGGTGAGTCGCTTCGGGCGCTTTGCAACCATCGTCCGAAAGCCCCCGCGTCCGACCCGCGGCAAGTCTTGAAATTCGCGCAGATCGGGAGCTTGCAGGATTTGCCAAAGCGTGTCGGCGTTGCGCACCGTTACCGGTGTGAGTCGAAGGCGCGCCGTCCGAAGGGTCCTCATCAACTCTCCTTCTTCCCGTCTTGCCGGACGTATATCGTCCTCCGGCCGCGCCCTTGATCCTGCCACGGTGTGCGTGAACGTGCAGCGGGAGGGCGCCGATGGAAGTGACGCTTCCGGCGACCGTGCTGACGCCGCCTCGATTCTTTTACGGCACGAAGACGCACTGCATGCATGAAGCATTCGACGTCGCCACGCCGCAAGGGCGGTGCGAAGTCGTCGACAACGTTGCGATTGCCCCGCGCATTGCGGTGCGACCCGGAGATCGCATCGAAGTACGCGGCGAGCTGGTGCGCGACCCGGGACGCGAGCCGGTGATTCACTGGACGCACCACGATCCGGCGCACCGTCATCCTGACGGCTTCATTCGCTTTCGCGGACGGGTTT
>JAFAIW010000009.1 GCA_019236495.1 Vulcanimicrobiota bacterium
GCCGTCGTTGCGATTCCGCGGCCCCAAGCCGCTTCGCCGAGCCAATACCCGAATTCGCCGGTATACCGGTCGACGTCGCCGCCGGGCTCGAATCCGATGCCGCCCACGACCTTCTTGTCGACCACGATCGCGAAGTTGGATTCCGGCTCTTGCTCCATGCAATACGAAATCCAGCGACGCGCGCTTTGAACGGTGTACGGCTCGGGAAAGCGATCGCGAAGATACCGCGCGACGTTCGGATTGTTCGCGTGCGCGGCAACCTCTTCGCTATCCGCATGCGTGAACGAGCGTATCACGCAAATTCCGCAGTCTAATCGCACCCTTCGAGGCTCCCCTTCGAGGCTCGCTTCACTCGCGCCTCAGGGTCGCACCTCAGGGTGACACGGGGGCATTAGTACTTGCTGCCGCCGTTGCCGCCGTCTTCGTAGCCCCGAGAAAGCGAGAGCGCTTCCTTGGTGACCGATTGCAGGAACTCGTCGTTGGTGCGCGTTTGCGCCATCTTGTCGAGAATGATCTCGGTGATGTCGCCGGAGTTGAGCACCGACGTGGCGCGGCGCAGCATCCAGATTTTCCGCATCTCGATTTCGCTGAGCAATAGCTCTTCGTGGCGCGTTCCGGACCGCTTGATGTCGATTGCCGGGAAAACCCGGGATTCCGCAAGCTTCCGCGTGAGATTGAGCTCCATGTTGCCCGTGCCTTTGAACTCTTCAAAGATCACGTCGTCCATCTTCGACCCGGTCTCGACGAGAGCGGTCGCGATGATCGTCAGCGAGCCGCCTTCTTCGATCTTGCGCGCGGCGCCGAAGAAACGTTTCGGTTTGTGCAAAGAGGCCGTATCGAGGCCGCCCGAGAGCGTGCGGCCCGAGGTCGGAATGACCTGGTTGTACGCACGCGCCAAGCGCGTGATCGAATCGAGCAAAATCACCACATCTTTGCCGAGTTCGACGAGGCGCTTCGCGCGCTCCATCGTGAGCTCGGCAACCGCAGTGTGGTTCTCGGGATGTTCGTCGAACGTGGACGCCACGACTTCGCCGTCGATCGTCCGCTGCATGTCGGTGACTTCTTCAGGACGCTCGTCGACAAGCAGCGCGATGATATGCGCTTCGGGATGATTGATGGAAATCGAGTTCGCGATGTTCTTGAGCAGCGTCGTTTTACCGGCCTTCGGCGGCGAAACGATGAGGGCGCGCTGGCCCTTGCCGATCGGACAGAACAAATCGATGACTCGGGTGGAGAGCTGGGTGGAGCGCACTTCGAGCTTGTAGCGCTCGTTCGGGTAGATCGGCGTTCCCTTTTCGAAAACGCGCCGTCCGCGAATCGCTTCGGGATCGAAGCCGTTGACGGTTTCGACTTTGATCAAGCCGTAATATTTTTCGTTGTCTTTCGGCCGGCGCACTTGGCCTTCGACCAAATCCCCGCGTCGCAATTCGAAGCGCCGGATTTGGGACTGACTGACGTAGATGTCGTCGGGGCCGATCAGGTAGCCGTCGCGCCGCAAGAACCCGTAGCCTTCGGGCAGGACGTCGAGCACGCCGTTTGCCATCTCGATTCCGGAGCGAGCCGATTGAATCTCGATGATCTTCGGGATCAGTTCGTCCTTCTTCAACTTGAGCGGGTTGGCAATATCGAATTCCTTGGCCAGCTCGTTGAGCTCGGTTTTGGTTTTTTCTTCGAGCTGCGCCGCGGTGAGCATCGGCGGGCCGGCGTTTTCGACCTGCGGGAACTGATCGTTGCGGGGGTGTTGCGGATTGAAACCACCGCGATGGTGGCGTCGAGAACGACGGCGGCGCCCTCCGCCTTGGGGGCCGTTTTGGTTGGGACGATTTTCGAATTCCAGCGGACTATTTCTCGCAAGAGTCGCGATCGTCATACGCGCGAAAAACGAGCGGCGAGGATGCCTGCATTTTCGGGACGAGACCGCGGGGGATGTGTGCATACGCATGCAGCCAAGAGACTGCCTTACGTCGAGGACACTATAGCACAGCGGGGGTCAGGGCGACAAGGCCCGGGGTCCCGAGAGAAACGGACTGCCGACTTCGTAGAAACGCAAGTGCCGCCGCGCCGCCTTGGTGATGCCGATGCGGGGACTCTTCCCAAGTGCGGTTGCGCGCCGCGCGGTTTCGCCGATCCAAAGCCGGCGATCGGCGAGCAAATCGACGCCGTCGAACCGAATGTCGATGTCGAACGCTTGCGCGAGTTTTCCCGGCCCGCGGCAGAGATCGCGAACGGCTGCCGTGCCACGCCGGCGTTGCATTAAAGGAAGGCCCTCGATCGGCTCCAGTGCGCGAAGCAAAACGGCGGCGCCGCAGCCTGCGGGTTCGCTCGTAACGTTGATGCAAAAATGCACGCCGTAGATTCGGTAAACGTACGCGTGAAACGGCGCCAGGAACATGCTGGTATTCCGCGCGGTCTTACCACGGAATGCGTGCGATGCGGGGTCGTTCGGAAGGTACGCTTCGACTTCGACGATCCGTCCGGCTCGCATCGACGTTCCGCGTTGGCGGACGAGAACTCGTCCGATCAGGGCGCGGGCGAGCGCGATCGTTTCCGTCGGTAATGCGTCGGGTTCAATGCGTTGAAACGAAACCTCAGCCGCTACGCGACCGACGCAAGTGCGACCTCCGCGCGAGCGCGTGCCGTCAGGCCCGCGGCGACGTCGCCGCCGTCGACGACGCGGGCGCTCTCGAAGCGGTTCAGCAGACACCCCAAGCGCACGTAGCGCAACGCCAGCGCCGCCGGCAGCTCGCGGCGCTGCGCGAGATCTTCCATCAGCCGATCGTCCGCGATCCGAAGTTCGACGCGCCGGCATCCGGCCGCCAAAAGACGCGCTCCCACCGCGGCGACGGCGTCGTAACCGACCTCGCGCTCGAGGAGCGCTGGGGCGCGATGAACCGAAAACGGAACGCGCCACGTGCGCTCGCCTTTCGGCGAGACGATCTCAGCATAGGCGACTCCGGCGCCGTTTTCGGAGGCGGCGAAGCCGATCGTCACCGCGATCCGTGGGTCCGTCGAGGAAGCCTGCGTGGCCATGCTTCTATTTTAAATCGAACGTATGTTCGAGTCAATGACCTCGTTAGGCGGGCGTGGCGATATGGCCCGCCGCCAGACCCCGATAGATGCCGAGCAGCCGGTCTCGCTGGAGGACCACGTCGAAGCGCGCAGCAGCCGCCCGGGCGGCTGCAGCGCTGCCGGCGGCCGGCTCAGCGGGCACGGCGTCGATCGCCTCTGCTATCGCCTGCGGCGTTGGTGAAACGTAGGTCGCCGCCGTCCCCAGCACTTCGCGCGCTTGCGGCGTGTCGACCGCGATCGCCGGACACCCCGCTGCCAGCGCTTCCGCCAGGACGAGCCCCTGCGTCTCGGTGACGCTTGGGAACACGAAGACGTCTGCCGACGCATAGAGCTCGGGCAACGCCTCTCGCGCGATCTGTCCGGCGAACACCGCCCGGCCGCGCAAGCCCAAGCGCTCGGCCAGCGCGGCGAGGCGCTCCCGGTCCGGCCCCTCCCCTGCCAACACGAGACGTGCCGGCGCCCGCGCTAAGGCCAGCGCCTCAAGCAGCACGGCGGCATTTTTTTCCAGCGCAAGCCGCGAGACGAACAGCGCAAGCCGCTCGCCGGGTTCCACGCCGTAACGGGCCCGCACGGCCGCACTTCGGCGGCCCGCTCCGAACTGCGCGAG
>JAFAIW010000119.1 GCA_019236495.1 Vulcanimicrobiota bacterium
AAGGCCTCTGCGGGCGCCACGGCTCACCTGCCGATTGCGCGCGTCGCGAATATCGCGCAGACGCTTCGGGCGCTGAAGAAGGCCAAAATCTGGATCTTCGGCGCCGACGTCGGCGAGGGAACGATTCCATATTCGAAAGCAGACTTGACGCGGGATGCAGCGCTGGTCATCGGGGCGGAGGGTGCCGGCTTGAGCGCCGTCGTGCGCAAGGAATGCGATTACCTGGTTCGCATTCCGACCGTGGGGAAGGTTGCTTCGCTGAACGCCTCGGTGGCGGCCGGGATTCTCTTGTACGAGGCGGTCCGCCAGCGTGGCGCCGGCAAGGACGCTTAGGCGGTTACCATGATGCGAGACCCCGAAGTTTATCCTTGACTTAAGAGGGGGGGCCTCCTATATACTTAGCCAGATGTGCTGCGCTCGACGGGCTACGGCTTGCGATTTTCAGCACATTTTTCCCGTAGAGGGCAGAACATGGCTATGACCCATCCCGTGTCGGATGGCTTGGAATATCACGAGCGAGCAGACGAAGATCTCGTCTCCGCTGCAAAAACCGGCGACAATCTCGCGATGGAGTTCCTGCTCAATAAGTACAAGAACTTCGTCCGTATCAAGGCAAAAAGTTACTTCCTCATTGGTGCCGACCGCGAAGACATCATCCAAGAGGGGATGATCGGACTCTACAAAGCAGTTCGCGATTTTAAAGCGGACAAACTTTCGAGTTTCCGTGCCTTCGCAGAGCTCTGCATTACGCGTCAGATCATTACGGCGATCAAGACCGCCACTCGTCAGAAGCATATTCCGCTGAATCAGTACATCTCGCTGAACAAGCCGATTTACGATGAAGACAGCGAGCGAACTCTGCTCGACGTCATGGCTTCGCAGAAAACCTCGGATCCCGAGGAGCTCGTCATCAACCAGGAAGTCTCGCAAGATATCAAGGAGCGCATCCAAGAGAATCTTTCCGAGCTCGAGTCGCAGGTATTGCTTTCGTATCTCGAAGGCAAGAGTTATCAAGAAATGGCGCGCGATCTGGGACGCCATGTGAAGTCGATCGACAACGCGCTCCAGCGCGTGAAGCGGAAGATCGAGAAGAATCTTTCCGAGATCGAGCTTCCCTAGTGTCAGCCTGAGAGCTTGCGCTGAGCCTGTCGAAGCGATCGCGCGAAGTGCGCGTCTCGAAGGCTCGCCTTGACCATCTAAAAGGGCCCTGCCGGCGGCAGGGCCCTTTTGTTCTCCCGACGGAAATGTCGGCGCGATGGCGACGGTTATGCAAACGGACCGGCTCTTGCTGCGCGAGATGGAAGCGCCGGACGCCGATTTCTATTTTCGGTTGCACTCCGACCCGGAAGTCCTGCGGTACTTGGCCGGCAGTCCGCCGGCCAGCATCGAGGAGCAGCGCGCGCGCATTGCGACGCATCGGCAAGTCTACTACGCAGATCGCGGCTTCGGTCTCTATGCGGTTACCGATCGCGCGAGCGGCGCACTCTTGGGACGCGCCGGTTTTCTTGTGTGGGAGTTCGACGGCGTGACCGAGATCGAGGTGGCTTACACGATCGCGCCGGAGGCTTGGGGGAAGGGGTATGCGACCGAAGCGGCAGGAGCCGTGCGCGACTACGGTTTTCACAAACTCGATAAGGCGCGGTTAATTTCTTTGATTATGCCGGCCAATGCGGCGTCGATTCGGGTCGTGGAAAAGCTCGGTGCACGATACGAGCGGAATGTCGACGTGATGGGCCACGATGCACGCATGTACGTGCATCTTCGCGACTAGCCCAGCCGCGCCACGATCGTGCGGTAGAGTTCTTCGCGGTCCGCCACCGGATCGACGACAAACACCTCCGCTTCCTCACCCGCGACTTTCGGATCGATGCAGACGGTCACGTGCCGGCGCGCGCAGACGTCCATGCAGCTGGTGCTGATCGCGCGGATTTTCCCCCAGTGCCCTTCGTCTTTGAGCCGTTGCTTCAACCAATCGCGCAGATGAAAGTCACCGATTTCGGCCGCTTTGTCGGGATCTTCCTCGGGGATGCGTTCCTTGAAGCAGCGCTCGCAAACGAGCACCAGGCCGGCATCTTTCCATTTCGGGTTGACGGGTTGCACGTTGAAGGCCAATTCTTTGAAGGGCTGGAGCCGGCGACCGGGTTCGAACCGATGACATCCACTTTACAAAAGTGGCGCTCTACCAACTGAGCTACGCCGGCCGGACCACGTACCTATTGTACGCCGGCATCACGTTCGTCCTCCCCTGAAGTCGCGACTCGCATTCGGTTCTTGAAGCCCTCTGCTCGTCGTCGCGGTGAGGGCCGATAATGGGCCGGACGATATTCCCGACCCCGGCCGCGGTTCAAGTTACGAAAAGTCGCGGTTAGAGAGTGACAATTGGGGCAAACCAGGGTCAGGTTATCTGGGTGGTTGTTCGTCCAGTTGCCGTCGATATGTTCGACTTCGACGGGCACACGTTTGGTGATCGGGTTACGCTCTGCCCATCCGCAACGACTGCACAGCTCACCGTGACGCTCAAGTAAGACGCGTCGCAGAAAGCCAATCGTATTTATTAGCGGAGGATATTCGCCGCGCAGAAAAATCGTCAGGCGTTTCTTGTGACGATCCTCTTGGTGGCACCGAAGGGAGCAGTATCGTCTTGCTCCCGTTTTGATTGCGTTGCCGCACCCGTTCGTGCAAAGCCCGCGGAACTTTTTCTGACTCATGGCAAGAAGCCTACAAAATTGCGGTGCCATACGGGTGGCAGCGTGGTCCGCGCAGTAACCTTGAAGTTATGGCAACGTTGAAGACGGACGCGGCTCGGAACGACGTCACGAATCAGCCGCCGCCGCTCGTCGGCTACAACGTTTTCGAAGGCGATCGCGCGCTTGCCGCCGCGGTGGAACGGGAGGGCGCGTCCTTTGCGGCCGCGCGCTTGCGCGGGATTGGTGCCGAAGCCGGAAGCGAGGAAGCGATCGCGGCAGGGTTCGCCGCAAACGAACGTCCGCCGGCGTTGCGTTCGCACGATCGCTTCGGCAATCGCATTGACGAGGTCGAATTCGACCCGCGCTGGCACTGGCTGATGCAGAAAGCCACGTCGTTCGGCTTGCATTGTTCGCCCTGGCGGGAGGAGCGTTCCGGTGCTCACGTCGCGCGGGCCGCGGCCTTCTACGTGTGGAGTCAGGTCGAGGCGGGACATGGATGCCCGATCTCGATGACGTACGCGGCCATTCCCGTTCTGCGCGCGCATCGTCACGTGGGGGCAGAGTGGGCGGAGCGCATGGGCGCGCTCGACTACGATCCGGCGTTAAAGTCATTTTCGGAGAAGCGCAGCGGGCTGTGCGGAATGGGCATGACCGAAAAGCAAGGCGGTTCGGACGTGCGCGCCAACACGACGCAAGCGGTCCCCGAGGATCATAGCGGAAGTGGCGAGCCGTATTTGCTGACGGGGCACAAGTGGTTTTGCTCCGCGCCGATGTGCGACGCGTTTCTCGTGCTCGCGCAAGCGCCGCGCGGCCTTTCGTGTTTTCTGCTGCCGCGCATTCTGCCGGATGAGACGCGCAACGTCTTCGCGATTCAGCGCCTGAAAGACAAGCTGGGCAATCGTTCCAACGCGTCGTGCGAGGTCGAGTTCAAGGATACGGTCGGCTTTCTGATCGGCGAGGAAGGCCGCGGCGTCCAGACGATCATCGAGATGGTGAACTTCACGCGGCTCGATTGCGTCAATGGTTCGGCCGCACTCATGCGCCAAGCGTTGGTGCAGGCGCTGCATCACGCGCGTTACCGGTATGCGTTCGGACGCGCCTTGATCGATCAGCCGTTAATGAAAAACGTCCTAGCGGATCTGGCGCTCGAATCAGAAGCGGCGTTGGCGTTGTTGATGCGCGTCGCGCGAGCCGCCGATCGTGCGGCTAGCGACGAGCGCGAGGCCGCGATCAAGCGCATCGGCACGGCGATTGCCAAGTATTGGGTGTGCAAGCGCGCGCCGATGGTGGTGGCCGAAGCGTTGGAGTGCCTCGGCGGCAACGGCTACGTTGAAGAGAGCGTCATGCCGCGGCTCTACCGCGAGGCGCCACTGAATTCGATTTGGGAAGGGTCGGGCAACGTCAACGCGCTCGACGTCTTGCGCGCGATGCAGAAGACGCCCGACGCACTGGAGGCAATGTTCGGTGAGATGGTGGGCGCCGGCGACGTCGCGATCGTCGGGGCCTTGCATCGATTGCGCCAAGAAGCGAGCGATGCGGAAGCAGTGGAGCTGCGCGCACGGCGCATCGTTGAGGAGCTGGCGCTGACGTGGCAGGCGGCGTTGCTGCAACGCACGAGCATCGCGCCGGTGGCGGACGCGTTCGCACGCTCGCGCTTGACCGGCGACGGCGGTCGCGCGCTCGGTACGCTGCCCGCGAGCGTCGATTTCGATGCGATTGTCCAGCGCGCGTTTGCCGGATAGGAAGAAGGGGGGCGCCCATCGTACCCTTCCCGGTCGCCGTGGGTAGGTGGCCGAGTGGTTAATGGCAACGGACTGTAAATCCGTCGTGCGAAAGCGCTACGCTGGTTCGAATCCAGCCCTGCCCACCATGCGGGCGTTGCATAGTGGTAATGCCTCTGCCTTCCAAGCAGAAGTCGCGAGTTCGATTCTCGCCGCCCGCTCCATTCGAGCCGTTGTAGCTTAGTGGTAAAGCACGTCCTTGGTAAGGACGAGACCGCGGGTTCAATCCCCGCCAACGGCTCCATTTCTTTTTCGGATCCCGCGCATCGGTCCAATCGCCCAAGCGCGTTAGGTAAATCGACCCTGGCGAACCGCAATCGCAGCCGTGCACCATGTGCACATGGGTGCGGGTGTGGGCTTGCCGCCCACGATTGAGTGGGTCAATCACGCTGGGTTTCTCCTCGAGGCAGATGGCGTAGGGTTGCTGAGCGATCCCTGGCTGAGCGGCACAGCGTTCAATCGCGGTTGGCGCCACATCAGCCCGACGCGCTTTACGCTCGAAGATTTCGCGCGCGTCACGCATCTGTGGTTTTCGCACCAGCATCCCGACCACTTCGCTCCGGCGGACTTGCGGCGCATCGATCCCGGGATACGCGCGAGAATCGTCGTCCTCTACCACCATACCATCGACAAGAAAGTCGTGCGCTTCTGCGAAAGCCTCGGGTTTCGAGAACTCCGCGAGCTCCGCGATCGAGAATGGGTCGCACTTTCGCCGTCGGTCGAAATTCTTTGCGGTACGTGGTTCGATCGCGATTCGTGGCTCGCAGTCCGCGCGAACGGCACGACGTTTCTCAACCTCAACGACTGCGTCGTCGATTCACCCGGTCTGGCGCGTAAGATACGAAGTCTCTGCGGCAACGTCGACGTGCTGCTCACGCAGTTTTCGTACGCCGAGTGGGCCGGGAACCCCGAAGATGCACGACTGCGCGAAGCGTCGGCCGCCGAGAAGCTGCGCCGGATTCGCATCCAATGCGAAACCTTCGAGCCGGCGTGGGTGATTCCGTTCGCGAGTTTCATATACTGGTGCCATCCCGAGAACTTCTTTATGAACGACGAAATGAACGAAGTCCTCGACGTGGCATCGTTTATCGAGAGTCGGCTTCACCGGCGACCGATCGTCTTGTACCCGGGCGACCGGTGGACCGCCGGCAAGCCGCACGACTGGCAAGAAGCCGCACGTGCCTACCACCGCGACTTTCGGGATCGCATCGCCGAAGGCGCGACCGAAGTCCCCAAGTCG